>CAZAGV010000128.1:0-1512 GCA_964484975.1 uncultured Candidatus Pelagibacter sp. | reverse complement strand
TTTGATCAAATTCATCATATCTAGTTTTTTTTTTTAAACTCTTGGCAGCATCAATTATAGGTCTATAACCAGTGCATCTACATAAATTTCCTGATATGGCATCTTTAATGTTTTCTTCATTTTTATTATTTTTATTTTTGTACATAGCAAAAATGGACATAACAAAACCTGGTGTACAAAAACCACATTGAGATGCATGATATTTTGCCATTGCTTCCTGAACAGGATGATAAGAACCATTTTTTGAAACTAAATTCTCAACAACTATCAGTTGTTTTCCATGCAAAGCAGGGGTGAAAAATATGCAAGCATTAACTGCTTTGTATTTAATTTTATTATTTTTCATTTCTCCCAAAACCACTGTGCAGGCTCCACATCCTCCTTCGGCACAACCCTCCTTGGTACCTGTTTTTTTTAATTCCTCTCTTATAAAGTTAAGCAGGGTTTGGTTTGGATCAGGATTATCCAATTCAATTAATTTATTTTCAAAAATAAATTGAACTTTGTTTGTGCTCACCTAAGAACCTCTATATGTAGAATAGCTCCATGGAGAAACGAGTAAAGGAACATGATAATGTTCTTTTGAATTTGAAATACCAAATCTAATAACCACATCATCCAAAAAAGGCAATTGATCTGATTTTGATACATTTTTAAAATAGTCTCCAATAAAAAAAACTAACTCATATTTACCATTCAAAAAACTTTCACCTTCAAGCAATGGTTCATCGGCTCTTCCGTCTTGATTTAATGTTAGTGTATTTTTTTTTTCTCTTTGATTTTTATTGAAATAATATAATTCTACTTTTATTCCAGCGCCCGGTTTACCTGAGTAAATGTCTAAAACATGAGTTGTTAATTTTGTCATATGATAAAATATTTATATACAATATTGAGTAATTAATAAATAACAACTAAAATAAATTTTCAAAATGATTGATATTAAAAAAATTAATAATCTTGATAAATCTGAATTTCTATCAATTTTTGGAAATGTATTTGAAAAATCAAAATGGATAAGTGAGAAAGTGTTTGACCAAAAACCATTCAAAAATTTAGAATCTTTTATTTCAGAAATAATAAGAATATATGAAAATAGTGATAACAAAATTATACTAGAAATTCTAAATTTACATCCAGAACTTGCAGTAGAAAAAAAATTAACTTCAAATTCAGAAGCTGAGCAAAGCAAAGCTAACTTAAAAGAGTGTACACCTGAAGAGTTTAATGAATTTAAAAAATTAAATATTTATTATAAAAAAAAATTTAATTTTCCATTTATTATTGCTGTGAAAGGAAAAAATAAAAATCAAATTTTGAATTATTTTAGAGAAAGAATTAAAAATTCATTAGACGATGAATTTCTTGAGGCAAAAAAACAAGTAAAAAAAATTGCAACTTTTAGGTTAGAAGAAATTATAAAATAAACTTATTAATTTGATTTTTCTGAAACATATGTTGCAACTGCTTCAATCTCTTTAGATGTAAGCATACCTTCATATGCTGGCATTA
>CAZAGV010000127.1:0-1547 GCA_964484975.1 uncultured Candidatus Pelagibacter sp. | reverse complement strand
ACACCAGATTTTGCTGCTGTATAGGCTGCCATTCCTCCTTGACCAATCATCCATGATGCTGAGCCAATATTAACAATTACTCCACTTTTGTTTTTAATCATAGCTTCTCTGACTGATTGAACTGTAAAAAAATAATGTCGAAGATTAACATTCATTCTTTCATTCCAGTATTCTTCAGTGACATTTTCAATTTTATGTCTTTCATCATTAGCTGCATTATTGATTAATATTTCTATTGGTCCTTTTTCTGAAATTATTTTTGATATTACACCTTGTAAATCTTTAATATTTAATAAATCACACTTAATAAAATTTGGAATAGCTAATTTTTTATTTTTACATTCTGATACTAATTTATTAGAAGCCTCTTCATTTATATCAATAAAATAAACTTCAGAATTTTGCTCACAAAAATGTTCAACAATTGAAGCCCCAATACCTGATCCACCACCTGTTATAAAAACTCTTTTATTTTCAAGATCAAAATATTTAACTTTCATTTACATCCTTTCTTTTGAATTTTTATCAAATAAAGAAATTTGACTTAAATCAAAATATAAATTCATTTCTTTATTTATTTCTATTTTTGCTGTTGATGGAAATTTAGCTAAAATTTCTTGATCAGAATAGTTGAACGTTATGATTTGCTCGTTACCTATATACTCACTTAATTCAGCTTTTAATTTAATTTCAAAATCACTTTCATTGCTTTTTTTATAATAAATATGTTCTGGTCTTATGCCAAAATAAATCTCTTTGTTATCTAATTCTATTTTCTTGTCAAAATTATAATTATTTATTGGTATTTGAGTAGAATTAGAATCTTCTCCCACAAATGAAAATTGATCTGATTTTTTTATTATTTTACCTTTTATTAAGTTCATTGAAGGTGAGCCAATGAAATCTGCTACAAAAGTATTGTTTGGCTTATTATATATGTTTTCAGGTGTATCGTTTTGTTGAATAACACCGTGGTTCATTATTGCAATTTTTGTTCCCAAGCTCATTGCTTCTGTTTGGTCGTGTGTAACATAAACAACAGTTGTTTTTAATGTTTGGTGCAACTTTTTAATTTCACGTCTCATTTCAACTCTTAATTTAGCATCTAAATTTGATAAAGGTTCATCAAATAAAAATATTCTAGGTTCTCTAACTAACGCTCTTCCTATTGCCACTCGTTGTCTTTGACCTCCTGATAACTGAGAAGGTTTTCTATTTAACAGTTCATCCACTTTCAAAAAAGATGAGACTTTTTTAAGTTGTTCTTCAATTTTTTCTTTTGATGCTTTTGCTTGTTTAAGACCAAAAATCATATTTTCTTTTACATTCATTGATGGATAAAGAGCATAAGATTGAAAAACCATTGCAATATTTCTGTCTTTTGGTTCAACTTTGCTTACATTGTAATCATCTATATAAACATTTCCTTCATTTATGGTTTCTAGTCCTGCTATTATATTTAATAATGTAGATTTACCACATCCAGAAGGACCTAAAAGTACTAGAAAATTACCTTCATCTATATCTAAATTTATTTTTTTTAAAAC
>CAZAGV010000126.1:0-1559 GCA_964484975.1 uncultured Candidatus Pelagibacter sp. | reverse complement strand
CTTTAAGAGTACTTATTTTTGATTGATTTGAATAAACAACTATTCCAAGGGTAAAAATTTTAGAAGATCCGCTAATTGAAGTAATTGCACTTGAAAGCAAACCACCTGTACAAGACTCAGCAAAGGAAATTTTAAGTCTTTTTTTTTTTAATAATCTAACAATTTTTTGAGAAAGTTTTTTCATGAACTAAAAACCATATATAATACAAGAACTGCCACAACATATAAGCCAGCACAAACATCATCCATAATTACACCAAAGCTGTTCTTAAAGTTTTTATCGTAATAACTAACAGGGTAGGGTTTCACGATATCAAAAATTCTAAATAGTATAAAAATTATAAAATATGAGGTTAATATTTGACTAGTTTCTTTTGTACCTTGGTGTGATATTTCGTAAAGACATATAGGAATTGATTGGCCAATAAATTCATCAATTACCACTTCTTTAGGATCTTTATTATCTAAGTCTTTTATAAAAATATTTACTGAATAAAGAGAAATAAAAAAAATTATTATTATAAAAATTAAAACTATATTTGGTGATACATTTGTAATATGTAACAGAAAAAATAAAAATATTGTTGTTGCTAATGATGCTATGCTCCCAGGAATTTTTCCAATTTTTCCTATTCCAAACAAAGTAACAAACAAAAAATTAATTTTATTAAACATATTTAATTACAGAAGTTATTACTTCACACGCTACAGCTTTTCCTTTACCAATCAATCCTAATTTTTCAGTTGTTTTTCCTTTAATATTTATTTTATTTGGAGAAATTTTACAAATTTTAGAAATTGATTGAATCATTTTTTTTTTAAATTTTGATATTTTTGGTTTTTGTAAAATTATATTTATATCAATATTATTAACTGAATAATTCTTTAACTGAATTTGATGCATAATTTTTTCTAGTAAAATTGTAGATCTAATATTTTTATATTTTTTATTTTTATCAGAAAATTTTTCACCAATGTCTCCCATTTTGCACGCTCCCAAAATTGAATCTATTATAGCATGCAAAACAGGATCACCATCAGAATGACCCAATGTACCAAATGAAGACGGGATTTTAATACCAGCTAAGTATAATTGTTTTTTGGGAACTAGTTTATGGATATCAAAACCTATTCCATATTTAATATCTTTATTAGATTCTATATCTATTTTTGTTGTTATTTTATAATTGTTTACTTCTCCATTTATAAATTTTACTTTTTTTTTTGCTTTAATAAATAAATTTGCATCATCAGTTATTTTTGTTGAAGTTTTATTTTGAAGATGAAGATCTAATATAGACTTGTAGTCAAAAGCCTGCGGTGTTTGAGTTAGATAGATTTTGTTTCTATCCAAATTTATTATTTTATTTCGACTTTTAAATTTAACAGAATTATTTGTCTTAATTGCTGGAATAGAACATTTATTTTTTTTCAAACCTTTAAATAAATTATTTATTAATTTTAATGAAAAATTTGGTCTAGCCGCATCATGAATAAATACTTTAGAAATATTTTTTTTTTTAATACTTTTTAATGCATTTAATGATGACTCGGATCTA
>CAZAGV010000125.1:0-1669 GCA_964484975.1 uncultured Candidatus Pelagibacter sp. | reverse complement strand
AATGAAATAGCACCAGAACATTTAGAATTAAATTTAAAAAATTATAAAAAATTAATTAATAAAATAAATAATGTAGGAAGCATTTGTATTGGAAAATACTCTGCAATGGCTGTTACAGATTACAATGCCGGAACAAACCATGTTTTACCAACACTTGGATCAGCAAAATTTTCTTCAGGATTAAATGTTGGCGAATTTTATAAAAAAATAAGCTACATAAAATTATCAAAAAAAGGCATTGAAGTTATTGGTAAGAAAGCTATAACTCTTGCCGAGTATGAAGGTTTAATTGGTCATGCTCAAAGTATAAAATCTAGAATAAGGAGAAGTTAGATTTGGCAAAACAAGATACTCTTGAATTCAAAGGAAAAGTTATTGACTTACTTCCTAACGCTATGTTCCGCGTACAGTTAGAAAATAATCATATAATTACAGCACATGCAGCTGGAAAATTAAGAAAAAATAGAATTCGAGTATTACAAGGAGATAATGTTACAGTTGAAGTTACTCCATATGATCTAACTAAAGGTAGAATAATTTTTAGATTTTGAATGGCCTTGTAGCTCAGTAGTAGAGCAGTACCCTGAAAAGGTATGTGTCGTTAGTGCGATTCTAACCAAGGCCACCACAATACCTTCAATTATTTACAATCTTATTGCTTGCATTAAATTTTAAAATCTAATAACTAGTGTCCAAGCTAAATTTTAGCTTAAGTTAATAACAACAAAAGAAAGAGTAATATGAGTCTAAAAGGTAAAGTAAAATGGTTCAATGGCAAAAAAGGTTATGGTTTCATTGAACGTGAAGATAAAGAAAAAGATGTATTCGTACATGCTTCAGCTGTAAGAGAAGCTGGTTTAAGATTTTTAAACGAAGGTGACGAACTTACATTTGAAGTTGAAGACGGAGATAAAGGTCCTTCAGCAGTTAAACTGCAAAAAACCTCTTAATTCTAATTCAAATAAATTGTATAGGAGTATTCTTAGTTTTAATCTAAGCTATTCCTATACAATTCTTCCTTGCATTTATAATTTTAAATGCTATTTAGATCACCATGATTAAAAAGACTTACATATTTGTATCTACACACAGACATCATTTTCATGCTGGCTGCGCGCTAGCAATTTAATCGTATTATAAATTTAATTTTATCCACATTTAGTATAAAACAGTAAAAGGAGCTGACGTCGTATAACAGTTATTACTCCCGCCTGTGGAGCGGGCTATCTGGGTGCGATTCCCAGCGTCAGTACCAAAAAATGGAAAAAGAAAAAAAATTAATACCTGATTTACCTTCAGGGTTTGAAGATAGATGGAATAAAAAATTAGCTGTTAAAAAAAAGTTAATTAACTCTATTGAGGCTAATTTTTTAAAATATGGTTTTGCACCATTAGAAACACCATCTTTTGAAAAAAGTATAAATATCGGATCATTTTTGGCAGATGATGAAACTAATTCTATGTCTGATGTTTTTTCTTTTAAAGGTGATAACGAAGAAATAACATTAAGATATGATCTGAGTAGTCCTTTGAGTAGGTTTGTTGCACAAAACTATAGAGATTTAGCTTTTCCATTTAAAAGATATGCAATTGGAAATGTATGGAGAAATGAAAAAAGTGGTAATGCAAGATATAGAGAATTTACCCAGGCAGATGTTGATATAATTGG
>CAZAGV010000124.1:0-1676 GCA_964484975.1 uncultured Candidatus Pelagibacter sp. | reverse complement strand
AAGATGAGGCGAACAAAATGGAAATAAAACAATATATTTTTCTAATTTATATTCTGATTTTATTTTAGAGATATCTGAACAACTCCATGAAAAATCTGGGATCATTGTATGTTTTATATTTAATCCTGAAGCTTGTAACTGATGATTAAATCTTTCCAAAACAGATTTTTTATCAAATTCCTCTTTTGTTTTATCTTTTGGAAGCGTTGTTTCAGATGAAGACCAAGTATTTACACCTGAACTTGGAAATAATATTTTTTTATAGAAACTTGTTCTAGAAGAGTTTTGCAAATCATAAACTTTAGAAATTTTTAGTTTTTTTATTCTTCTCATCAAGAAATAAAGATAAATTAGATTAAATCTGGATAATCTCTTATCTAATATTACGTCAGTTAAATTAGGGTTTTTTTTAAACAGATCAAAGTATGGTTTTGTCGTTAATAAATATATTTGATCATTATTATGGTTTTCAGATATGTCTTGAATTGCACCGCAAGCTTGCGCTATATCTCCTAGAGAACCGTGTTTTATGATCAAAATATTAGACATATTTTTAACAACTTAACACACTATAAAATTTTATGAATAAAATTCTAGTTGAAGTATCAGTTGGTGAGCTTTTAGATAAGATTTCTATTTTAGAAATCAAGCAGGAAAAAATTAAAGATACTGAAAATCTTAAATTTATTAATGACGAATACAATGTTTTAAAAGCTGAGTTAGATAAAAATATAAAAAATGATGAAAAGTTAAAAAATCTTTTTAATTCACTTAAAGAAATTAATTCTAAACTATGGGTTATAGAGGATGATAAAAGAATGTATGAAAAAAATAAAGATTTTGGAGAAGAATTTATTAAACTCTCTAGAGATGTCCATTTTCTAAATGATAATAGAGCAAAAATTAAACTAGAAATTAATAACCATACTGGTTCAAAAATTAAAGAAATTAAAGAATATACAAGTTATTAATTTAAGCTTGGTATAATTTTTCTAAGTTTAAAGGGTAGTCTTGGATCAATATTGGAATAAATTACTCCTGTTCCTAATTTTTTCAATTTTAATAATTTTCCATCAGGAGAAATTATTGCTGTATGGCCGTAAGTTTCTCTTTTTTTTGTATTCTTGCCTACTTGATTTGGTGCAAAAATATAACAGAAATTTTCAATTGCTCTTGCTTTTAATAATGTTAACCAATGTTTTTGGCCTGTTAATTTTGTAAATGCAGAAGGTACACTAATAAAACTTAAATTTTTTTTTGATAAATTTCGATATATCTCTGGATATCTTATATCATAACAAATAGTAAGGCCCAATTTTCCCCATGGTAATTTTACAGCAACAAGTTTATTTCCTGCTTTATAAGTTTTGCTTTCTTTGTGCCACTCTTTATTTGAAAGTTTAACATCAAACATTTTTATTTTATCATAATAAGCAACTATATTTCCTTTTGGACCAATCATAATAGATCTATTTCTATACTTATTCTTATTTTTTATTGGTAATGATCCTAATAGTATCCATTTTTTATTTTTTTTAGAAATTTTTTTTACCATATGAATTAAAGGATCTTTTTTCATTTCATAAGTATTTTTTAATAATATTTTTTTATTGCTGGTAATTAATGATGAGACCTCTGGGGTAATGATGAGGTCCGACTTATTTTTTATAGCTTTA
>CAZAGV010000123.1:0-1730 GCA_964484975.1 uncultured Candidatus Pelagibacter sp. | reverse complement strand
TTATGCAAATTGGATTTGATGTTGGTGCAACAAAAATAGAAAGTGTTGTATTAAACGATAATGGTGAAGAAACAAATAGAAGTAGAATGCCATGTCCAAAAGATTATAATTTAATAGTCCAAGCGATAAAAAAAACAGTTTATGATTTAGAAAAAAAACACAATATATCTTTACCAGTAGGTGTATGTCATCCAGGTGTTCATTCTCCTCAAACAGGATTAGTAAAAAATGCACCCAATTGCATTTGGATAGAAAAAAAACCTTTTCAAAATGATTTGCGAGAAGCATTAGGAAGAGAAGTTTTTTGTGAAAATGATGCAAATTGCTTTGCTTTATCAGAAGCAATTGATGGTGCTGGCAAACATTATAAGATTGTTTATGGAATTATATTAGGATCGGGCGCAGGAGGAGGGTTGGTTATAGATAAAAAAATTGTTTCCGGACCTAATGGGGTAGCAGGTGAATGGGGCCATAACCAGTTGCCATATATGGCTGCTAAAAAAGAAGAACTTAATACAACAAGTTTAAGAGAATCAGAAATTGAAAGTTTTATTTCAGGATTAGCTATAGCTAAAAAATTTAATAAAAAATATGGAAAAAATTTAAAAACTCATGAAATATTTAAATTGTATAGAGCACATGATTTAGATGCTGAAACAATCATAGATAACTTTAAAGTTAATCTTGCAATGTCATTATCAATTATAATTAATATACTTGATCCAGATGCTTTTGTATTTGGTGGAGGAGTTACAAATGAAATTGATTTTTTTGATGAAATAGAAAATTTAGTTAAAAAATATGTTATTGGAAAAGAGTACGAGGGTGTATTTTTAAAACCTAAGTACGGAGATGCTAGTGGAGTTAGAGGTGCAGCAAGATTAGGAAGAAAAGTAAGCTATTAAACATATCATATACAAAAAAGTGAATTTGAAAAATTTTTATTAAGTTATTTCCTATATAAAGTGGCATTTAATTCATCAAAAAAAAATTCAATCATAGGTTGAGCATATTTTTTTTATTTCCTTTATTTATTTATAATTTCTATACTCATTTCTTAAATAACTAAAACAAACAGAGGAAAGATAAAATGAGAAAATTATTAATTGCTTTAGTTGCATTTGCTTTTACTTCCAGTTCTTCTTTTGCAGGACCAAAAATTGAAGTTTTGCACTGGTGGACTTCAGGTGGTGAAGCTGCTGCACTTAAAGTTTTAAAAGATGATTTTGCTGCAAATGGTGGAGAGTGGATGGACATGCCTGTAACGGGTGGTGGTGGTGACGCTGCTAACGTTGCATTAAAAGCAAGAATAGTTGCTGGAGATCCTCCTTCTGCATCACAAATCAAAGGTCCTACAATTCAAGAATACGATCAAGAAGGAGTGGTAGCACCTTATAATATCGACTCAATTGCTCAATCTGAAGGTTGGGACAATTTACTTGATCCTATGATTGCTGCAGTTCACAAATGTCAAAATAACAGTGGTCCTTACTGCGCTGCACCTGTAAACATTCATAGAATTGATTGGTTATGGGCAAACAAAGCAGTATTTGATGCTAATGGTATTTCTGTACCTACAACTTGGGATGATTTGAATGCTGCGGCTGAAAAACTAAAAGCAGCAGGAATAATTCCTTTTGCTCACGGTGGTCAAGCTTGGCAAGACGCTACAGTTTTTGAAGCGGTAGCTATGGGTGTAGGTGGAAACAATTATTACAAAAATTGTTATG
>CAZAGV010000122.1:0-1778 GCA_964484975.1 uncultured Candidatus Pelagibacter sp. | reverse complement strand
CTTGCTGCGCAAGCCATCCAGAAATTTTTTAATCCTGGTGCAGGACCAGCAAAAAAATTATCATCAGGTGTATGAGTAATTGGTCCACAAATAATTTTCTTTATTCCAACATCTTTAAACTGAGGAATTCTGTTCATTCCGATTTCAAGATGTTTTTCAATTCTATCAAGCTCTGGCTCTAGTAACTCCATATCAAATTTCCAATCCATTCCTTCTAAAGCCCAAGCTTTGGCGTCTTTTTCGTAAGGTCCAATTAACAAACCTTTGCCTTCTTGCCTTAAATAAGCTGAAGCTTCAGGATCTCTAGTTACAGGCAATTCTTTTTCTAATTTTTCGATTTCAGGATGAGATTCAGTAACCAAATAATGATGTATCATATTAATACTTGGTACTTCTTTTAAACCAACCATTGCACCAACTTCAGGACAAAAACTTCCTGCAGCATTTACAACATGTTCACAAACTATATCTCCATTTTCTGTAAAAACTTTCCATTCTCCAGAAGGAAGCTGTTTTATATCTGTAACTCTATTTTTTCTGTAAATTTTTGCTCCACCATTTCTAGCACCTTTTGCCATAGCATTTGTGGTACTTGTTGGATCTGTATGTCCATCTTCTGGAGTATGAAATGCTCCAAGCAATCCATCTAATCTAATAAAAGGATGAACTTTTCGTATTTCATTTGGAGAAAGTATTTCAGCAGGAGATCCAACATTATCCATAATTCCTTTAACGTAATGAAACCAATCGATATCTTCTTTTTTATAAGCTAGTCTTAAACTTCCACATTCATGGAAACCGGTTGCTTGACCTGTTTCTTTTTCTAATTCCTTGTAAAGTTTTGTTGAATGTAAATGAACTTTTGCCAAGTTATAACTACCAACCATGTGAGGGCACTGTCCTGCAGCATGCCAAGTAGACCCAGAGGTAAGCTCACCTTTTTCGATTAGAACTACATCTTTCCATCCTTCTTTAGTTAAATGATATAATAAACTTACTCCCAGTATGCCGCCACCAACTATAACTAGCTTTGCTTGAGACTGAATTTTTTCCATGAATATTGTTATTCTAATAAAAATTGCTTTTGCGAAAGAATTATTTAAATTTATGCTTTAATCAAGATAAATAAAATAGTATGTGAAGCTTGATATGTATCAATTAAGTAAAAAAGAATTCAGACAATATGCTAATTTTTTAAATCGATTAGCAAAGGATATAACAAAGTTTTACAACTTAAAGTTAAACAAGACTTTTAAGACAATAAATAAAAGTAAAAATAAGGGTTATGACCCAGTGACCAAAGCTGACAGAGCTTTTGAAAAATTTATAAGATCTAAAATTCAAAAAAAATTCCCAAAACATGAAATTATAGGTGAAGAATTTGGTCATAAAAAATCTAAAAGTGATTTTACTTGGGTAATTGATCCAATAGATGGGACAAGGTCATTTATAATTGGTAATCCAACTTGGAGTAATTTAATTGCTTTAAATTATAAAGGAAATCCTATGGTTGGTTTAGCAAATTTTCCAAAATTAAATAAGTACTATTTTAATGTTTCAAAAAATAATGCTTACGTGGTTGAAAATGGTAAAAAAAGAAAGTTATCAGTAAATAAAAAAGTTACTTTTCAAAATGCTAAAGTTGCAGGAGCTTTTCATGGTTGGCTTTCATTAAAAAAACAAAGCAAGATTCCAAAGGTTTTAAAACTTATGCAATTTCCATGTTTTGACGCATTAAGTTATGCTCATTTTTGTGAAGGAAAAATTGATGTAGTTTT
>CAZAGV010000121.1:0-1781 GCA_964484975.1 uncultured Candidatus Pelagibacter sp. | reverse complement strand
AAAATGATACTCTCAATTGACCACTTTGTTTTAACTGTTAAAGATTTAAACAAATCAATCATATTCTATAGAGATGTTTTGGGTATGACTTTAAATACTTTTTGCCCAGAAGGAACAAATGAAAAAAGATATTCGTTAAATTTTGGAAAACAAAAAATAAATTTACATCAGTTTAACTCTCCATTTAAACCTCATGCTGACAAACCTTTGCCTGGAACTGCTGATTTTTGTTTTGTAAGTTCAATATCTTTAGATAAATGGAAATTAATTTTTAAAAAAAATAATATTTTAATTGAAGATGGACCTGTGCAAAAAACAGGCGCTACAGGAAAAATTCTTTCAATATATGTTAGAGATCCTGATAAGAATTTAATTGAAATCTCAAATAAAATCTAATTAACATTGATTTATCTCAATGTTTAGGGCACCTGGCAACAGAATACCCCTCCCTCCTTTTTTTTAGATTTTGCTTTTAATAAAGTTTTTTACTTCTTCTGTATTGTTTTTTAATACTTGAAAATTCTCTTCTTTATCAAGCACATGCTGAAGTTCTTTTGGCAATTTTTCATGCTTATTTATTGCATTATTTGTAGCATCTGGAAATTTACATGGGTGTGCTGTTGATAAAACTACACAATCATTAAAAGATAGTTTTTTTGCAGCCCCTACTCCAACCGCTGTATGGGGATCTAATATTATATTATTTTCTTCATAATTTTTTTTAATAATGTCTAAAGTTTCTTGTTCATTACAACTTTCAGATAAAAAATCCTTTTGAATTATATCTAAATTATTCTTTTCAATTTGATAAGAATTTTGCTTAACTTTTTTCATAATTTCTGCTGTTTTTTCAGAATTAGAATTATTTACATAGTAAATTAATCTTTCAAAGTTACTTGCTAATTGAATATCCATACTTGGTGACAATGTTTCCTTAACTTCTTTTGAAACATAATCTCCTTTCGAGATTGCTCTGTGCAAAATATCATTTTCGTTTGTTGCAACAATTAGTTTATCAATTGGTAATCCCATTTTCTTTGCAAGATAACCTGCAAAAACATCACCAAAATTTCCTGTTGGAACTGAAAAAGAAATAGTTTCTTTGCCTAATTTGAAATATGAATAAAAATAATATACTGCTTGAGCAATTATTCTTGCCCAATTAATTGAGTTTACACCTGACATATTTATAGATTTTGAAAACTCAAGATCTGAAAACATTTGTTTTACGATATTTTGACAATCATCAAAGTTTCCATCAATTGCAATGTTAAAAACATTATTTTCTTCTACAGTAGTCATTATTTTTCTCTGAACTGAGGAAATTTTATTGTTTGGATGTAAGACAAATATATTTAAATTAGATTTTCCTTTAATTGCATCAATAGCTGCTGCGCCAGTATCTCCAGAAGTTGCAACAACTATATTTATTTTTTTGTCATTTTTTCTTAGATAATATTCATACAAATTACCAATGAATTGCATTGCAACATCTTTAAATGCTAGCGTTGGCCCATGAAATAATTCTAATAATTTTATTTCTCCAAAATTTGAAAGTTTAACTACTTCTTTTTCTCTGAATGTTGAATAGGATTTATTAATTAAAGATGAAAGTTCTTCTCTTGAGATAAAATCTGCTGAAAATTGGCTTATTATTTCAGTAGATAATTCATTATAATTTAATTTTTTGAGTTTTGATAGTTCTGCTGAGTTATATTTTTTTATCGATTTTGGCACATAAAGACCTCCATCATCAGCAAGACCTTTTAGAAAAACTTCTC
>CAZAGV010000120.1:0-1784 GCA_964484975.1 uncultured Candidatus Pelagibacter sp. | reverse complement strand
AAACCCAGCCAATAATATTTATAATTTTATTATCCATTTACCATTTAATTTCTAATTTTTTATTATCAATAATTGATTTAATTAAACTAGTCATTAAAGGAATTTTTGTTTTATCAAAATCTTTTAATATTTTTGTTCCAATTTCAAAAACTAATTCTGCTCCTTCTATAGTGTCATTTTTCATAAATTTTTCTTTTGCTGTTTTATAATCATACCCTTCTCCAAGATATTTTCCCATTTTACTATTTCTTCCACCTGCGGAACTTACATATAGATCTCCTAGTCCTGCCAACCCGTAAACAGTTTCTTCTTTACCTTTAAGTTTTTTTGTAAAATAATTCATTTCAGATATAGCTCTATACATCAAGGATGCTGCTGTATTTAAAAAATACTTGCTTTTAATTTCTTTATCGACATTTGATCCACTCAAGCCTTCAGAAGCACCAATAATCATAGAATAAATATTTTTGATTGCAGCACAAGTTTCAACTCCTATTAAATCATTAGAACACTCAACAGTATAATAATTTGTTGAAATGATATCTCTTATTGATTTAACTATTTCTATTTTTTTATTTGATAAAACTACGCTGCTCTTAATTCTGTTCGCAAGACCAGAGGCTAAACAAGGTCCTCCAACAGCAGATACTTTAGCATTATTAATTCCATTGTTTTTAAGAATAAGTTTAAACTTTTCCACTAAAGTTTCAAATTTACCATTTATAACAGTTAACCCTTTTGTTAACAAAAGAATCGATGATGAAGAATTAAAATTCTTTGATATTTCTTTTCCTGCCCATTCAATTCCTTTTGAATTAACTCCAATAACAATTAAATCAGGTTTTTTTTTTATTTCATCTTGAAATTTTTCAAATTTTTCAACTTTTAAATTTTTTGGTAATTTGCAGTTAAGTGCTTTGTGAAAATTTTCCTCTTTTATTATATTTTCAGTAACTAAATCTTCTAAATGAGAGCCAACTAAAACAACATCATTTTTATTATCAACACATGGAACTGTGAAGGCAGAACCCATAGCTCCTGCGCCAAGTACTAAAATTCTTTTCATATTTTATACGTATCTAAAAACTATTATTGAAAATAAAACAGATATAATTGTAGCAATCCAAAGAGTTAAATCAACAAGACCAAGCCATGCTAAGTGGATATATGCAGCGCTTAATAAAGAAATAAATAACCTGTCCCCTCTAGTCGTATCTAAACCTAGTATTCCTCTTCTAGGAGTTCCTCCTGGCACTCTTTTTTCCCAAAGTATCATTACGGTTAAACAAATAGCTATAAAAACAAAAAATGCAGCAGTTTGCCATGTCCAAGCCATCCAAGTAATAAATTCAAAATCAAAAAAACTTTTTTCGTGAGCTTTATCTACAGACTCCCATCCTGCATATGCGCTTGTAAAAATCATACTCTACCTAAAGCAAATCCTTTCGCTATGTAGTTTTTAACAAAGTAAATAACTATTGCTCCTGGAATTATAGTCAAGCTTCCAGCGGCCGCTAATAATCCCAATTCATATCCTGATGTGCTAGCAGTTCTTGTCATAGTTGCCGCAATAGGTTTGGCAGCAACTGCTGTCAATGTTTTTGCTAATAACAATTCTACCCAAGAAAACATAAAACAGAAAAACATAGTTATACCAATTCCAGCTACTATTGTTGGAATAAAAATTCTTACAAAAAATCTCCAAAAAGAATATCCATCAACATAAGCAGTTTCGTCTAATTCTTTTGGAACCGCAGAAATAAAACCTTCTAAAATCCAAACAG
>CAZAGV010000119.1:0-1814 GCA_964484975.1 uncultured Candidatus Pelagibacter sp. | reverse complement strand
GTAAAAATACCCAATATTCCAATCAAAACAAGAAACAAAATTAGATTGATGCAAAAAAAATTAGGTCAAAAAAAATTCTATAATAAATTATTAAAACTTGATCCTTTAATAAAAAATAAAATTGAAAAAAATGATATTCAAAGATCTATAAGAGCATATGAAATCAAACATCAAACAAAAAAATCAATTATTGAATGGTTTAAAAAAACTAAAGTTTTTTTTTCATCAGATGAATTTATTAAGCTTTACATTGATTATCCAAGAGAGAGCTTGATAAATAGAATTAATTTGAGGGTTGACGATATGTTTAAAAATGGCGCTATTGAAGAAGTTAGAAGATTTAAGAAACTTAAAGTAAAAAAAGAAAATAGCTCAAACAAGATTATTGGAATTAAAGAAATTACAAATTTATTGAATAAACAGTCCACTCTTGAACAAGCCAAGGAGTTAATTGCTATCAAAACAAGGCAATATGCCAAGAGACAGGCGACTTGGGCAAGAGGGCAAATGCAGTCTTGGCAAAAAATTAATCCTAAAAATTTAAGCTTAACTTTAAAAAAGTTAAAATAATCACGTCTTAAACTTGACCTATTAGCACAACTTCAGCTAGATTGACTGAATGTCAAAATTGTATTCAGGTGCTGAAATAGTATTTAAATGCTTAGAGGACCAAAATGTAGAATTTGTTTTTGGTTACCCTGGTGGTGCTGTTCTTCCGATCTATGATGAATTAAAAAATTTTAATTCAGTAAAACATATATTGGTTCGTCATGAACAAGGCGCAGGACACGCTGCAGAAGGATATGCAAGATCTAAAGGAAAACCAGGGGTACTTATAGTTACTTCAGGTCCAGGAGCTACCAATGCAGTAACTGCGTTGACAGATGCTTATATGGATTCTGTTCCATTAGTTTGTATTTCTGGACAAGTTCCAACACACTTAATTGGAACAGATGCTTTTCAAGAAGCTGACACAACTGGAATAACGAGACCATGCACAAAACATAATTGGTTAGTTAAAGATATAAAAGATTTAGAAAAAACAATTCATAAAGCTTTTAAAGTTGCAACAACAGGGCGACCTGGGCCTGTTTTAGTTGATATTCCAAAAGATGTTCAATTTCAAAAAACAAAATATACAAAATTTAAAAAACAAAAAAAACTAAATGGCAAAGCTCACAATCATTTTTCACAAAAAGATATTGATGAATTGATAAAATTAATGGACAAATCCTCCAAACCAATTTTTTATACTGGCGGAGGTGTTGTTAACTCAGGACCAAAAGCAAGCGAACTTTTAAGAGAGCTAGTAAACGCAACTGGTTTTCCTATAACGACAACGTTACAAGGACTAGGATCTTTTCCTGGAGAAGATAGTCATTTTTTGGGTATGCTTGGTATGCACGGATCATATGAAGCAAACAATGCAATGCATGACTGCGACTTAATGATAAATATTGGTGCAAGATTTGATGACCGAATAACAGGAAAGATAGATGAATTTTCTCCTAAATCAAAAAAAGTTCATATTGATATAGACCCATCTTCAATAAACAAAAATGTTAAAGTAGATTTACCAATTATTGGAGATGTTGCAGAAGTTATTAATTCCACAATGAAAACTATAAAAAAAGTAAAACCTAACTTTGCAAAATCAAATAAGCAAAAAGTTTCTAAATGGTGGGAACAAATTCAAAAATGGAGATCTGTTAATTCGTTTGAGTTTGTTAATAGCGCTGAAACTATAAAACCACAATATGCAGTTCAAAGGCTTTACGAACTAACCAAAAACAAAGATACGTACATAACAACTG
>CAZAGV010000118.1:0-1817 GCA_964484975.1 uncultured Candidatus Pelagibacter sp. | reverse complement strand
CTTCTTCAACTTTATGATTTCTTGGAATTACTAGAGGATTAACTGATCTCATTAATTTTAAAAATTTTTTAGGTGTATTATTGTTTAACTTTAATCTTTCTTCCCATCTTTTTTTCCAAACTAGAAAATTTTTATCACTGTAAATTTTATTGTTTGGAATATTTTCATTCATTAAAAAACAAAATGTATTTGTATAGTCTGCTTTGTTTTTGTGCATCCATGTTAATAAATCTAAGATTAAAACTATATCTTTTGGATCTTGTCCGAATAAACCTAGTTTATCTCTCATCATGTTAATCCATTTAATCTCATAATTTTTGTCAAAACCATTTATAGTTTCAGTTGCAATTTCGATAGCCTTGTTTTTGTTTGGATCGATTAAAGGTATTAAACATTCAGCAAATCTTGCTAAGTTCCATTTAGTAATACTTGGTTGATTAGCATAAGAATATCTTCCAAACTGATCTATGGAACTAAATACTGTTTGTGGATCATAAGTGTCCATAAAAGCACATGGACCATAATCAATTGTTTCTCCAGAGATAGCCATATTGTCTGTGTTCATGACACCATGAATAAAACCTATACGCATCCAGTTTATTACAAGATCAATTTGTTTTTCTATTAATACTTTTAATAAATCTAGAGCTTGGTTTTTTGATTGTTGAATATTTGGATAGTGACGTTTTACAGTATAATCGAATAAAATTTTTAGTTCATTTTCATTTTGTCTTGTTGTGACATATTGAAATGTACCTACACGTAAATGACTAGAAGCAACTCTTGTTAGTATAGCTCCCTTCAATTTAGTTTCACGAACAACATCTTCACCTGTTTTAACAACAGCTAAACTTCGCGTCGTTGGAACATTTAAAGCATGCATCGCTTCGCTGATAATATATTCTCTTAACATAGGACCTAGAGCTGCTCTTCCGTCGCCGTTTCTTGAGAATGGTGTTTTACCAGAACCTTTGAATTGAATATCAAATCGTTCGTTATTTTTTGAAATATGTTCTCCAATCAAAATTGCTCTTCCATCACCAAGCATTGTAAAATGACCAAATTGATGACCTGCGTAAGCTTGAGCGATAGCTTTAGATCCACCAGGCAATGAATTTCCAGAAAATAGTTTAGATAAATCTTTTTTACTTAAAGAAGAAAAATTTAACCCTAATTCTTTTGACAAATTATCATTAAAAATAATTACCTCAGGTGATTTTACTGGAACAGGTGATATTTCTGATAAAAAAGCATCAGGTAATTTTGAATAACTATTATCAAAATGCCAACCAATGGTCATTTACAATTTTCGTAGTATTTAAATACTAAGCTCGTTTTACTTCTGCACTATCTTTGTTTGTGCCCACTTCTGTCTTAAACATGTTAGATATTTTCTGCACTTCTACAGAGGAAACTTTATATTCAGCACATTTTGTTTCTTCATCTTTACCATGTCCCGTTACCATATTAACCATATGTTCTGGGAAGTGGAATGTAGTAAATACAATACCTTCTTTAACTTTGTCAGTAACTTCAACTTTTAGAGAAACTTCACCTCTTCCCGAATAAAGTCGTGCAACATCCCCTGTGTTTAAATCCCTATATTTTGCATCTTTTGGATGAACTAACAAAACATCCTCATCAACAATTTCTATATTATTAGTTCTACGAGTCATTGTTGCAGCATTATAATGTTGTAATACTCTACTCGTAGTTAATATAAGTGGGTAATTTTTTTTATTTTTTGCTATTTCACTACTCTCTTTCCAATCAAAATATTTAATTCTTCCTTTTCCTAATTTAAATTCTTTTTCATG
>CAZAGV010000117.1:0-1850 GCA_964484975.1 uncultured Candidatus Pelagibacter sp. | reverse complement strand
AAAAACTATTAAATGATCAGAAAGTTGGAGAAAGAATCAGAGAAGGTTTTAAGATTGCTATAGTTGGTCCAACTAATGCAGGTAAATCTTCGTTATTAAATTATCTTTCAAAAAGAGATGTAGCAATAGTTTCAGAAACAGCTGGAACTACAAGAGATGTAATAGAAACTCATCTAAACATAGATGGGCTACCAGTTATAATTTCTGACACTGCAGGAATAAGAGAGTCCAAAGATGAAATAGAAAAAAAAGGGATTAAACTTGCCCTAAGAAGTGCCGAGGAAGCTGATTTAAACATAGTAATAATTGAGCCTAAAAGTGCTGATTTTACAGGCTTTTTGAGCGATTTAGTAAATGAAAAAGCGATATTTGTTATAAATAAATCTGATCTAGGAATAAAAAATATAAATTCAAAATTAAAAAAATTAAATCCTATTTTAATTTCTTTAAAAAATGAAAAAAATATTAAAGAGCTTATTTCAGCAATTAAAAAAAAATTAAAAAACAAATTTATTACATCAGATGATATTTTAATAACAAGAGAAAGACACAGACAGCATTTAGAGCAATGTGTTTATCAATTAAAAAATTTTGAAGAGAAAAATAAAACAGAGGATTTCGATAAAGCTGCAGAAGATTTAAGGTTAGCAACTAGGCATCTTGGAATAATTGTTGGAAAAGTGGATGTAGAGGAGATATTAGGTAGTATTTTCAATGATTTTTGCATCGGCAAATAAAGCTTACTTTATAGGGATTTTTGGCCATTATTAAGCTTTTTTTGTTGATAAATAAGAGTTTTTAAGCCTTTTAAATTTTTTTTTTAAGATTTCCCCTCTCACCTTGTAAATATTTTATTGAGCTATAAGTTTAACATATGAAAAATGATTTATCATTTGATGTAGTTGTTATAGGTGGTGGACATGCAGGATGTGAAGCAGCCTCAGCTTCAGCAAGACTAGGAGTTAATACCGCGCTATTTACGCATAAAATTGAAACAATAGGAGAGATGTCCTGTAACCCAGCAATTGGTGGTTTGGGCAAAGGACACTTAGTGAGAGAAATAGATGCCCTAGATGGAGTGATGGGCGATGTAGCAGATAAATCAGGTATTCAATTTAGACTTCTGAACAGAAGTAGAGGACCAGCAGTTAGAGGTCCTAGAACACAGAGTGATAGATCACTATATAAAAAATATATGCAAGAAAAACTTGTAAACTACTGTAATTTAAGCATTTTTTCTGACTCTGTAATTGAGTTTATATTTAAAAAAAACTGCATAAAAGGATTTTTAACAAAATCAGGTAAGAAAATTAAAACATCCAAGCTGATACTAACAACCGGAACTTTTTTGAATGGTTTGATACATGTAGGTGAAAAACAAACTCCCGCTGGTCGCTATAATGAAAAACCTACAACAGGATTAAGTGAACAACTTAAAAAACTTAACTTTAAAATTGGAAGACTTAAGACAGGTACACCTCCAAGACTAGATTCTAGAACAATTAATTTTAATAATTTAGAAGAACAATTTGCAGACGACGATCCATATTTTTTTTCATTCTTGACTAAAAAAAATATAAACAAACAGATTTCATGTCGGATGACTTATACTAATGAGTCTGTACATAAAATTATTTTAAAAAATATAAAACGAAGCGCCATGTACTCTGGGAGTATCCAGGGAGTAGGTCCGAGATACTGTCCGTCAATTGAGGATAAAGTTTCAAAATTTGCTGATAAGCAAAGGCATCAAATCTTTTTAGACCCGGAAGGCCTGAATGATAATACAGTTTATCCAAATGGTATATCTACGTCACTACCAGCTGATGTTCAAGAAGAAATATGTTCTA
>CAZAGV010000116.1:0-1935 GCA_964484975.1 uncultured Candidatus Pelagibacter sp. | reverse complement strand
AATGCCCTCGTGGTGAAATTGGTAGACACAAAGGACTTAAAATCCTTGCCCTTTTGGGAGTGCCAGTTCGAGTCTGGCCGAGGGCACCACTAAAATGAATAAACCAATAATTATTTCTGATTCAAATAGAAAATCATTAAATATAAAATCCTTTCTTACAAAAAATTTAAAAAAATTATCGTCTAAACCAAATGTAGTAATTGTTATAGGTGGAGATGGTTTTATGCTTAAAACTCTAAAAAAAAATAAAAAATCATCAAAACTTTTTTACGGAATAAATGCAGGAAATTATGGCTTCCTAATGAATAAATTTTCAACAAAAAATACCATTAAAAATTTTTCAAAAGCTAAAATGATTACAATTTCTCCTTTAGAAATGGTTGTTAAAAATAAACAAGGTTTAAAAAAAAAATCAATTGCAATTAATGAAGTTTCAATTCTAAGACAAAGTAGACAGGCTGCATCTTTATCAATTCAAACAGGAGCAAAAACAATTATTAAAAGATTAATTTCAGATGGAGTTTTGGTCTCAACTCCCGCTGGTAGTACAGCTTATAACTTATCGGTGCATGGTCCTATTTTGAGCTTACATTCAAAAAAACTTTCTATTGCACCAATAAGTCCTTTTAGACCAAGAAGATGGAAGGGAAAAATTATAAGTGACAAATCAACTGTAAAAATAAAAAATTTAAATCCTAAAAAAAGGCCAATCAGTGCTGTTGCTGATAACTTAGAGTTTAGAAACGCAAAGAATGTTATAATCAAAACAAACAAAAAAATAAAATTTAATTTACTTTATGACTTTAATAGAAGTCTTCAAAAAAAAATTAAAATAGAACAGATAAGAAAAGAAATTTATTAGTGGTGCCCCCGCACGGATTCGAACCGCGGACCTATTGATTACAAATCAATTGCTCTACCAGCTGAGCTACAAGGGCTTGATGGATATTTATTAATTTTCTTTAAACTAATCAAGTTATTTTTTCCTTTTCATTATATGATGGAATGCAATAGCTGCACTATTTGATATATTTAAACTTTCAATGTTTTGATTAATTTCTATTTTAACTAAAAAGTCAGCATACTTTTCAGTGTGTTTTTTAATACCAAAACCTTCAGAACCAAAAAGAAGGATATTATTTCCTTTCCATTCAATTTCTGTAAAATTTTTTTTACTTTTTGCATCAAATCCATAGACCCAAAAGTTTTTTTCTCTTAAAAATTTTAATGTAGTATTTATATTTGATACTTTAAAAATATTTACGTGCTCCATACAACCACTCGCTGATTTATACATTAATTTACTTTCTTCTGGAAAGTGTCTTTCTTTAATTATAATTCCATCTAAATCAAATGAAGCTGCACTTCTGGTTATTGAACCAATATTTCTTGGATCAGTTACTTCATATAAACATGCAAAAGTTAAATTTGTCTTATTTTTAATAAATTCTTTTATTATTAAATCTTCTAAATGTTCTATTTCAGCCACATATCCTTGATGCAGAATATTATCATTTCCAGTATACTTATCTAACTCTTTTTTGTTTTTAAAATAAACTTTTACATCTTTAAGAAGATTTTGTTTTTGGTTTTCTCTGTGAATATTTTTTTTACTTTCTTCAGTTAAAAAAACTCTCAATACCTTGCGACTTGGGTTTTTTAATGCTCCCATTACAGCATGCTTGCCAACAATGAAAAATGATCTTTTATTCATAAATTTTATTGTTTTTTATACGTTTTTTTAGTTGTTTTCTCACTATTTCTCATATTGCATTTATGCAATAAAAATATATAAACCGCTTGTTGTTTAAAGCTTTATTGAACAAGGGGACGCTTCCCCTGCGAAAAGGAGGGGTACCAAAGCGGTCAAATGGGGCGGGCTGTAAACCCGTTGACTTCGGTCTTCGAAGGTTCGAATCCTTCCCCCTCCACCAA
>CAZAGV010000115.1:0-2060 GCA_964484975.1 uncultured Candidatus Pelagibacter sp. | reverse complement strand
GTTCTTGCCATTGGAAGTAAAATTGCTTGAAAAGGTATAAAGCAACCAAATAACAAAAATAAAAAAATCCATTGATCTCCTTTAAATCTCCATTTTGTCAAAACATAACCTGCCATTGCCCCGATAAAAGTTGAAAAAAAAACAGCAGGTACAACCATTTTGATTGAGTTCCAAAAATATGGTCTTAAAAAAGTATCTCCAGCTCCATAACCTCTTCCTCCCCAAGCTACTGCCCATGATTCAAAATTTAATGCACTTGGCCATGTAAGCAATGTTCCTTGTCTAATCTCCTCCATTGTTTTAAGAGAAGTTACAACCATCACGTATAATGGAAATATAAAATAAGAAGCAAAAAGTATTAAAACAAAATACAAAAACCACCTCAAAAACATATTTGTTAATTTTGATTTTTGCTCAAGTTGTTTGTATGAAGATGCACTTGTATTAGCTTGCATGTTCCCTCCTTAATTCTGAGTAAAGATAAGGAATGATAACTGCCGCTACTGCCATAAACATCATCATCGCACTTGCTGCAGATAATCCAACTTGACTTTTATGAAAAGCAGTTTGTGTCATGTATAAAGCTGGCATAGTTGTTGATATTCCAGGACCTCCTTGGGTAAGAGCTACAATTAAGTCATAACTTTTAATTGATATATGAACTAAAATCACAAAACTGGTAAAAAAGACAGGTCTCATCATTGGTATAAGTATTTTCCAATATACTGTGAATAATCCAGCTCCATCAATTTTTGCAGCTTTTACAATTTCGTCTTCAACGGATCTAAGTCCTGCCAAAAATAAAGCCATTACAAATCCGGCTGATTGCCATACCCCAGCTATTACAATGGTATAAATCGCCATTTCCCTATTAACGAGCCAATCAAAAGTAAAATTTTCAAAACCCCAGTCAATAAACATTTTCTGGATACCCAAGCTTGGATTTAAAATCCATTTCCATGCAGTTCCAGTGACAATAAAAGAAAGCGCCATAGGATAAAGATAAATGGTTCTAAGAACTCCTTCAGCTCTAATTTTTTGATCAAGGAAAATTGCAAGAATAATTCCTAAAACAATGCAAATAATTAAAAAAAGTGCTGTAAAAATAAGTAAATTATCTACAGCTATCAGCCATTTACGCGAAGCCCATAATTTAACATATTGGCCAACACCCCAAAGTTCATATTTTGGTAGAATTTTAGAATTTGTAAAAGAAATATAACAAGTCCAAAGAATAAAACCATAAACAAACCAACTTATTAACCCAACGGCTGGTGCCAATACAATTTTAGGTAAATTTTTTTCTAAAGACTTTAACATTTTTTGAATTCTTAAAAAAAAAAGGCCACTTTGAAAGAGGAAAAAAGTGGCCTTTTATATTTTTTTATTTACATATTAGATAACACTGAGTCAGCTAAAGCATTTGCAGCATCTTTTGAAGACATATCAGAATTAAAATGTTCTGTAATAACGTCTTGAAGAGCAGCTTTCATTGTATTGCCTTGAGCCATACCGTGAGCAAAACTTGGAACTAATCCACCTTTTGCACCAGCAGTTTTAATATCAGCATTAGATGTTTTTGCACATGAATCAAACTCATCCATTGGTACGTCTAAACGAGCTGGTATTGAACCTTTGTATAGGTTAAAAACTTTTTGGAAGTTTTTACCCATCATAAGTTTAGCCAATAATTTTTGGCCAGCTTGTTTATCTGGATCGCTAGTTTTGTAAAAAATAAAACTATCAACGTTATACAAATATCCATTATTTGATGGAGTTGAAGCACAGTAATAATCTACACCTGGTTCTTTACCAGCAGCTGTAAATTCTCCTTTAGCCCAGTCTCCCATAATTTGGAAACCAGCTTTACCTTCTATAACCATACCAGTTGCAACGTTCCAGTCTCTACCTGGACTACCTTCATCAGTATAACTTTGTAGTTTTCTCATTTGATCAAAAACTTTAACAGTAGTTTCGCTTCTTAGGCAATTTTCATCCAATTTTACATAACAATTTTTGTAATAATTGTTTCCACCTACACCCATAGCTACCGCTTCAAA
>CAZAGV010000114.1:0-2115 GCA_964484975.1 uncultured Candidatus Pelagibacter sp. | reverse complement strand
GCAGCTGATGAAGATGCTACTCACATGGGTGTTTCTTTTGCAGTTAACGATGACCTAACAGTATCATATGCTATTCAAGACGTTGATATTACTGGCAAAGGTGCAGATGAGAAAAACTCTGGATTTGGTATATCTTATACTATGGGTTCTATGAGTGTTGCAGCTTACGCTGGTAAAACTGATAATGTTAACGGTGCTTCAGCTGCTGATGATGAAGGAAAAGGTTTAACTTTATCAATAGCATTCTAATATAGTTACATTTTAGAAAATTTAACGGCCCTCAATTTTTTGGGGGCCGTTTTTTTTGGACTAAATAAACTTATTCCTGAGTATCCGTAAATATTTAATAAATTTAATTTTTTTAAATTTTTATTATTTATACCACCCAAAGCAATTATCTTTTTTTTTGTTAACTTAGTTAAAATCATAAACCTATTAAGCCCAAGATAAGTTTTTTTCTTATTAAAAAGAGATGCTATAAAAATTAAATCAACTTTTTGAAGTTCCTTTTTTTTGATCTCTTGATAGTTATGAGCAGATCCGATCACAAAAAAATTTTTCTTTTTTGGGTAATTTAAATGTTTTAAATCACTATTAAATGAAGGAAAATAAACACCATCAAGTCCTAATTTAAATGCTAATTTAAAGTTATTTGATAAAAAAAATTTTCTTTTTTGTAATTTACAATATTTTTTTATATGAATAATTAAGCTTTTATTTAATTTTTCATTATAATTTCTATATATAAGAGCTATATTCTTGTTTAATTTATTAATGTTATTTTTATCAAAATTATTAATAAAATAATATACTTTTGGTAATTCTGTATGCATAAAACTATTGAAAATTTAAATTATATTCAAAATCAAATTAATTCAAAAATATTAAAATTAAATATTAACAATTATAAGCCCAAAATCATTGCAATTTCAAAAACTTTTAAAATTGCTCATATATTACCTTTAATAGAGCACGGACACATGGATTTTGGAGAAAATAAAGTTCAAGAAGCAGTAGAAAAATGGACTGAAATAAAAAATAAGAATAAAAATATTAAACTTCACATGGTTGGTAAGCTTCAAACAAACAAAGTCAAATTTGCTCTGCCGCTGTTTGATTTTATTCATTCATTAGACAACTTAAAGCTAGCAAAAAAGATATCTGAGGAGCAAATAAAACATGAAAATAAGCCAAAAATCTTTATTCAAATTAATATTGGTAATGAATCACAGAAATCAGGAATAGATAAAAATCAATTATCAGAATTTTATAATGAATGCATAAATCTTGGATTAGATATTGTTGGAACTATGTGTTTACCACCAATAAATAATGATCCAAATATTTACTTTTCAGAAATGAAAAAAATTACTAATATTTTAAACCTTAATGATATGAGTATGGGTATGTCCGAAGACTACCTTAAGGCTGTAGAACATTCTTCAACATATTTAAGAATTGGATCTAAAATATTTGGAGTAAGAAGTTAATTTATTAATATTTTTGTTTTTTTATTTATTAATTTGGCAAGAATTAAAAAATCTTTTTTTGAAATGGCAATACATCCTGCTGTCGGTTTATAATTTTTAGTAAGATGAATAAAAATTGCACTACCTTTATTTTTTATAGTTTTTTTATAATTATACTTTATTAAAATAAAATAATCATACTTATGATCGTTTCTGTATAATTTTTCATGTTTAATTTTTTTATTTATTTTAATTTCCTTATTATAAAATTTACTTCTTACATCATTACACCAACCCATATTTTTTTTTATTTTTTTACAAAGTAATTTTGTTTCAGGAAGTTTTACTCTATCTGGTCTCCAATATAATTTTCCAACTTTAAACTTTCCTGATGGCGTGTAAAAATCCCCTTCAAATTTATTTTTTGTAATACCTTTTTTTCCTATGCAGCATTTAAGTTTAAATTCATCTATAATTAGAGTATCTTTATTTTTTAGGTAAATTGTCATAGTTTATATTTTTATGAATAAACAAAGCGTTTTAATATTTAAATTACCAGAACTATTTAAGATTTTAAATGAATTAAAAGACAATCTGGATTTTAATATTTATAACTTTACTGAAAAACAAGAACTTTTAAATTTAA
>CAZAGV010000113.1:0-2122 GCA_964484975.1 uncultured Candidatus Pelagibacter sp. | reverse complement strand
GAAAGAGATAGCGATAGAATGTCACCAAGACAAGCATGGAGAGCTATTCAAGCTGGAATGCCAGATGATGCAATAATTTCATCTGACATTGGTAATAATTGTGCTATTGGAAATGCTTATCCTACATTTGAAAAAGGAAGAAAATATTTAGCTCCAGGTTTATTTGGTCCATGTGGCTACGGTTTTCCTTCAATACTAGGTGCAAAAATAGGATGTCCAGATACACCTGTTATTGGATTTGCTGGTGATGGAGCATTTGGAATCAGTATGAATGAAATGAGTTCATGTGCAAGAAAGGAATGGCCAAATATAACAATGGTTATTTTTAGAAATTATCAATGGGGAGCAGAAAAACGAAATTCAATACTATGGTTTGATGATAACTTTGTTGGAACTGAACTTGATCCAGAATTAAGCTATGCAAAAATAGCTAATGCTTGTGGATTAAAAGGAGTTACAGTTAAAACAGTGGAAGAAACGACAAAAGCTATTAAACAATCTTGTGAAGATCAAAAAAAAGGAATTACTACTTTTATTGAAGTAATTCTTAATCAAGAATTAGGTGAACCTTTTAGAAGAGATGCTATGAAAAAACCAGTTAAAGTTGCAGGGATAAACAAAACTGATATGAAACCTCAAAAACTTTTAAATTAGTTTTTCTTAATTTATGAAATCATTTAAGTAAGCAAAGTTTTTAAAAAATTTACCATTTGAAGCTGTAGTAGCTCTATTTATTCGACCATCATCTTTATTTATTAAACTAGGCAAAACTTCTGATATAACACTATTTCCAAATTCCTCACTAGCATCTCGTGGTAGCTCTGAAGGTAAATTATCAACAGCCATAACTGCAATACCTTTATCACTAAGTTCAATTTCTTTCATTGTATTAATATCAATTGAATAATAAGGTTTTGCGATTGATGTGGATCTAATAGTAGTTGGTATCGATCCATTAATATCGCAGGTTATATCACCTATGATTTTTAAATTTTTAAATTCATTAATTTGATTTGAATAAAATAATTTTGGAAATTTTGGTTCCCAATAATGACAAGCAATAAACATGTCAGTTTCAAGTAGATAGTTTTTTACTTTTGATATCTCCTTGCCATCTTTTTTTTCAATATGTTTTTTTGCCGAAATATTACAAAAAACTGCTTTATCATATTTATTGTTTAAATAATCATTAATTGAAACTTGTTTAATATTTGCATGTTTTAACAATTCTATAGCACCTTTAGAAGCACGTCCGCTTCCAGTAAGTAATATTTTTATTTTATTAAAATTTTGTTTACTAATTAGTTTTTTAATTTCTTCATAGTTATTAATTTCAAAAGCTCTTGGTAGCGACTTTTTATTGAATAATTTTAAATAAAGATTTAATGTGTTGTAAGTACCAATAATACCCGCAAACCTACCAAATCCTAGATATCTATATCCTTCACCTGAAATTTCTCTTATATTTTCATAATCTATTAAAGTTATTTTTTTTTTTATAACTTCTCTTAAAAGTTCTTTTTTATATATAATGGCTTTGTCTTTTGTAGTTTGACCAATATATTGACGAACTTTACTCGTGTGTGAAAAAAATAAATAAGTTTTATTTTTAATAAGCGATGATATATTAACTTCTTTTACTCCAAAAATAATATTTACTGAACTCAAATCATTTGCTACTTGAGCTCCAGCTTTTTGATATTCTTCATCTTTAAAACATCTTCTATTTGATGGTTGAACTATTATTCTTGTATTAGAAAATTTATTTAATATATTTGATACTTGAAGAGGAGACAGTGGTGTTCTATTTTCATCAATCCTAGCTTCCCTAAGAACAGCTAGGGTAATTATTTTATTTTTCATGATTAATTTAAATAGTATATAATATAGGTATAAATTTTAAGATGAATAAAAAATTACTAAACTACCTACTATTTTTAATTATCGCATTAATTCTATTATATTTTGCTAGAAATAATTATAGAGATTTCAATATTAATAAGGCAATATCTGCTTGCATTTTAGCTCAAAAACAAACTTCAACTAATTTTGATAAAGACTTAGTAAAGAAAAAATGTGAGGAAGATATTAAAAAAAGTCTTAATTAAAGAATAACTAAATC
>CAZAGV010000112.1:0-2315 GCA_964484975.1 uncultured Candidatus Pelagibacter sp. | reverse complement strand
AGATATTGTTAAGTCTAAATTTCTACCTGAATTAAATAAATTAAAACAAGAAGGTAAACGAAAAACTTTCAAAAATAAAAGAACTTATACTTAGTATTGGTAAATGAAAAAAATCAAACTAAAAATATCTGTTATTGAACTTGGTCTATCCACTGGAGTATCTTGGTCAATAGCAATTTTTGCATTTGGATTTTTGACAATATTATTTAGCACAGAAACAACACATTTGACAAATATATTATTATTAAAAAGTTTTATAAATTTGATTTATCCTGGATGGGGAGAAAGTTTTGCTCAAACATTATTGATGACAATCTGGGCATTTGTCCATGGTTTTTTTGTAGGATTTTCAATTGCTTTATTTTATAATATTTTTTCAAACAAACTCAGATTTTCAAAAATAATATTTAAATCATCTGTATATAAAAAACAGGATTTTGAAAAACCAAAAGAAAGTTTTGGTAATTTATTAAAATGGAATGTGGAAAATAAAAATTTTTGGGAATCTACAGGAAAAAAAATTGCAACGAGAAACCTTTGGATTTCTATTCCTAGTCTTCTTTGTGGATTTGCAATTTGGTTGATGTGGGGAATTATAGCAGTACAAATGCTTAATCTTGGTTTCCCTTTTTCAAATGCTGAACTTTTTACTCTTGCTTCTATAGCTGGATTGTCAGGTGCTACACTAAGAATTCCAAGTACTTTTTTTATTCGTATTGCTGGCGGAAGAAATACAATTTTTTTTACCACTGCATTATTAATGATTCCTGCAATTGGTGCCGGAATTGCATTACAAGATAAAGAAACTCCTTTATGGATATTTCAAGCGTTAGCTTTACTCTCCGGTTTTGGTGGTGGTAATTTTGCATCTTCTATGTCAAATATCAGTTTCTTTTTTCCAAAACGTGTTCAAGGAACTTCATTAGGACTTAACGCAGGTTTAGGAAATTTTGGTGTTACGACAATGCAAATTTTAATACCATTAATGATGACAATGGGGGTATTTGGTGGAGCTTCAATGTTATTGGAAAATGGTAGTGGTACTTTGATTGGAAAAATTCCTGCCGGGACCGAAACTTATATACATAATGCAGGATATGTTTGGCTTATATTGCTAATCCCACTTGCATTTGCTGGCTGGTTTGGCATGAATAATATTGTAAATGAAACAGTCACACCTAATCCAGGTAATCCCATACAAGCATTTTTAAAAATTTCGGGTTTGTTATCAATTGGATTGGTTACTTCTGCAGTGGGATTATATCTTATTATTACTGGTCCACCCGGCTCAATTTTATTGAGTAAATCGGTTATTTTGCCAGCAGTTATTGCATCGACAGTACTGTTAATGCTTTATCTTACTCGAGGTGAATTGCAAAAAAATTTAAAAAGACAATACAAGATTTTTAAAAACAAACATACTTGGGCAATGACAATCATTTACACTATGACTTTTGGTTCTTTTATTGGATATTCGGCAGCTTTTCCTTTGTCTATCAAAGTAATTTTTGGTTATAGCCACATTGTAGGTTCTGATGGTGTATTTAATCATGATACCATTAATCCCAATGGACCTAGCGCATTAATGTTTGCTTGGATGGGACCTTTTATTGGAGCCTTGATACGTCCTATCGGTGGATGGATTTCAGACAAAGTAGGAGGAGCAAAAGTTACACAAATTGTTTCTCTTGTAATGATTGCTTCAGCTTTAGGAGTTTCTTATTATATGGCGGCAGCTTACAGATCAGCTACACCAGAAGAATATTTTTGGCAGTTTTTTATTTTATTTATTATTCTTTTTACTGCGACAGGAATTGGGAATGGCTCAACTTTTAGAACTATTGCTATGGTTTTTAACCAAGAGCAAACAGGACCGGCTTTAGGCTGGACTTCAGCGGTAGCAGCATATGGAGCATTTTTTATTCCTAAAATCATAGGTGAACATATTTATGCTGCAACACCTGAAAATGCTTTTTATGTTTTTTCTATATTCTATGCTTTTTGTCTTGTATTGAATTGGTGGTTTTATCTACGGCCAAATGCTTATGTAAAAAACCCTTAGCATTAAACAGCTATGGGGAATCAATAATTTTTCAAAATAGCTTTAGACCATTTTTTATTACAGCAGATATCTGCGCAACATTAGCCGTTCCTTTCTGTATGTAATATATATACTTAATTATACTAAAAATGTTATAACGAGGTATGAAAAAAAAGAAATCTACAAAACCAACATTAAAATCAATGATTGCTATTTATAAAAAAAAAGGTTTTAAAAGACCGATAGGAAGAGCAAGAGCATATATGGCTGGTTT
>CAZAGV010000111.1:0-2405 GCA_964484975.1 uncultured Candidatus Pelagibacter sp. | reverse complement strand
GTTGGTTTAAGACAAGAAGCACAATTTGGTTCAGACTCTGCTCTTGGAAAAAGAGATGGTCAACTACTTAAAGATTTCAATAAAGCTATTGATAAAGCAAGAAAAGCTGGAAAAATTAGCGAACTTGCTACTAAGTGGTTTGGTTTCGACGCATCAATGTAAATTTAAAATTTAAAAGGCGGTTATTATCTAACCGCCTTTTACCATGGAATTAATATCATTTGGAGATAACGGTTGGGGTGATGAGCTATTTGTAGCTACCCTTATGACCATTGCTGTTGCAATTACAGCAATGTTAATTGGTTTTTTATTTGCATTAATTTTTACACCTTTAAAGCTTTCAAAATATAAAATTTTAAATTTAATTGCTAATTTTTACACTACAGTTGTCAGAGGAGTTCCTGAACTTTTAGTTATTTATCTTTTCTTTTTTGGTGGAAGTGGAGCAATAATGTATGTTGCTCAGATTTTTGGTTATTATGATTATATTGAAATAAATTCATTTTTAACTGGTGCTATTTCAATTGGAATTATTTCTGGTGCTTATTCCACAGAAGTATTTAGAGGTGCAATTCAATCAATAGACAAAGGTCAATTCGAGGCTTGTCATGTTTTAGGAATAAAAAAATATATATATTTTTTCAAAGTAATTATGCCTCAAATGTTAAGATTGGCGATACCTAATCTAAGTAATGTTTGGCAAATAACTTTAAAAGACACATCTTTAATTTCTGTTACAGGATTAGTTGAAATTATGAGACAATCTTATATTGCAGCTGGATCAACGAGAGATCCACTTTTCTTTTATTCATTTGCTGCACTTTTATATTTGATGCTTACTTATTTAAGTATGAAATTTATTAATAGATTAGAAAAAAACTATAGCAGGGGATATTGATGGATTTAGAATTAATAACAACAAGTTTTCCAAAATTACTTAGTGCAACAGTGGTAACTTTAAAACTTTTATCTGCATCATTATTTTTTGGTTTATTTTTAGGATTATTTTTTGCAATTTTAAGATTAAATAAAAATAAATTGATAAGTGGTTTTGCATATGGATATTCGTATGTATTTAGAGGCACGCCACTTTTAGTTCAGATATTTATTATTTATTTTGGTCTTGGACAAATTGAGTATTTAAGAACAACTTTTTTATGGGTCATTTTAAAAGAACCTTATTGGTGTGCAATTATTGCATTTTCATTAAATACAGGGGCGTATACTTCTGAGATATTAAGATCAGCATTTGAAACAATAAAACCAGGTGTAATTGAAGCTGGCAGAAGTTTAGGATTAAATAAAGTATTTATTTTTACTAAAATTCAAATTCCAATAGCAATTAAGCAATCTTTGCCCGCATATGGCAATGAGATAATACTAATGCTAAAAGGAACATCTCTTGCAAGCACCGTAACTCTTTTAGATATAACAGGTGTTGCAAAATTTATAATTTCTACAACATTTAGACCGATTGAAGTATTTATAGTAGCGGGCAGTATTTATTTATTTATTACGTTTTTAGTTCACAACTTAATAAAATATTTAGAAATAAAATACAGTTATCAATAATGAAAGTTGCTTGCATACAGTTATCAGGAGGTGAAAACTATAAAAAAAATTTTAATCAAACAATTAATTATATAAAAAAATCTATAAAATTAGGTGCTGATCTTATTATTACACCAGAAGCAACTTCAATAATTACAAGTAATATAAAAATTTTAACTCAAAATACCTTTACAATGCAAACCGATCCTCTTCTTAAAGAAGTTAAGAAAATATCAAAAAAAAATAAAAAATGGATTTTGATTGGATCTATAGCAGTCAAAGATAAAAAAAATTTTAGAAATAGATCAATTATGGTAGGGCCTAATGGTAAAATTGTAAAATATTATGATAAAATTAAAATGTTTGATGTAAAATTAAAAAATAATGAAAAACACCAAGAAAGTAAAACATACAAACCAGGAAATAAGCTAGTTTCTATTAAGTTACCTTGGGGCAATCTAGGTTTAACAATTTGCTTTGATTTAAGATTTCCTGAAATTTACAGAAATTTATCAAAAAAAAATTTTTATTTTATTAGTGTACCATCTGCATTTACTAAGATAACAGGAAAAAAACATTGGCTAGAGCTACTTAAGGCCAGAGCAATTGAAAACTTCTGCTATATATTTGCACCAAACCATACAGGCAGAAATACAAAACAAAGAGAAACTTTTGGTCATTCAGTTATTATTTCACCAGATGGTAAAATCCTTAAAATTAAAAAAAAAGGAACAGGGATCATTTGTGCTAAAATTAATCCAAAACTTTCAATGGATTTAAGAAAAATTATACCAAGTTTAAATTAATAATTTGTATATTCTGAATTTTTGCTACAAAACTCAAAGCTTATTTTA
>CAZAGV010000110.1:0-2475 GCA_964484975.1 uncultured Candidatus Pelagibacter sp. | reverse complement strand
ATTTACCCATGCATTTCTTTTTCTAACAGCTTCCCATTCAGGTGTTTTTTGTACATCACCTAGCATTTTAGCGATTTCATTTTTCATGCTAGAACTCATACCTGGAGGTCCAAAAAATCCTCTCCAGTTAACGAATTGCACATCATAACCCTGTTCTTTTAATGTTGGTACTTCTGGTGCGTCAGCTACTCTTGAAGGAGCAGTAATACCAATTATTCTTACTTGGTCTCTTGCACCCATAACTTCACCTAATCCTGTTGAAAGAATTTGCGTTTCACCAGAAAGAAGTCCTGCTAATGCTTTTCCTCCAGCATCATATGGAACATAAATTACTTTATTTGGATCAGCGCCTGCTTCTTGGAAAGCTAATGCACCAATTAAATGGTCCATACTTCCTCTAACAGATCCACCTGCCATTTTTACTGAGCTAGGATCTTTTTTATAAGCATCCACAACATCTTTAAAGTTTTTAAATGGTGAATCTTTAGCAACTGCAATTGCACCATAATCACCTATCACTCCAGCAATTGGCACAACATCTTTGTAGGACACAACTCCGCTTCCACCTTCTTTGATATAACCTTTGTGTCTTGTTATTGATCTTAAAACCAAAGGTGTCGATTGAACTAAAATTGTATCAGATGGTTTATTATTAATCATATAAGCTAAAGCTTTTCCGCCTCCACCTCCTGACATGTTTTCAAAAGATGCACTTTTTAGCATACCAGCTTTAGTTAGTGCTTCTCCAGTTCCTCTAGCAGTTCCATCCCATCCACCACCAGCTCCACCACCAATTACAAAATGTAATTTGTCAATTGCGAATGAATTTGACGTAGATAATAAAAGAATTGCTGAAAATAAAACTGAAATTATAGTTTTTAATAGTTTCATACTTCCCCTTATTAATTTATATTGTATAGTTAACCATGGAATTGCAGTTTAAGCCATAAAATATATTTAATTCATGTCAAACGCGATTCAATTTTCCAGAGAAGAGTTAAAATCTCTTATTTCTAAAGAGTTTTTATTAGTAATTTTAATTTCAACTCCAAGTGCCATAATTTCTGAGTATTTTAAAATTCCTTTAGCTTGGATGCTGGGGCCAATGATAGCAATATCAATTGCTGCATTAATGGGTTTAAAAGTTAAAATACCAAAATTAGCTCTAAGCGCAATTTTAATCGTTTTAGGTCTTCACATTGGAAATTACATTGATCAAAATTTAATTAACCAGATGGTTAATTGGATTTGGACAACAATAATTATGTTTTTCTACATTTTGGTAAGCATAGCTATCGTTTCGAAATATCTACAAAAGTTCTCTGGATATAAAAAAAATACTTCAATTTTTTCTGCTGCTCCAGGAGCATTGGGTCCTTTAATGATTTTAGCTGAACATGAAAAATCAGATTTATCTCAAGTTGCTACTGCTCATTTAATAAGATTAATAATTATAATTACATTATTTCCTTTTATTATAGTTAACTTTGTAACAACGGAAGCTATTGAAGTTGAAAAGTTTAATTATTTAGATCAAAATCATATGCATCTATTAATTTTACTAATTGCTTCAATACTTTTGATTTTATTATTTGATAAATTAAAAATTCCTGCAGCTTTACTATCAGGTACTCTGGTTGCTAGTGGAATATTAAATATAACTGAAGTAGCTTCATATAAATTACCAGAATCTTCGATTGATTTTTGTCTTCTTATTTTAGGTGCTTCAGTTGGGTGTAGGTTTGCAGAAAAAACTGTTAAAGAAGTGTTAAATAATACTTTTCATAGTTTTGTAGCAACAATTTTGCTTGTATTTTTAGGTTTAATTGCAGCTTATATTGGCACGTTTTTTGTAGATAACAATATTTTAACATTAATTTTATCTTTTTGCCCCGGCGGCATTTATGAAGTTGCAGTTATAGCTATTGCATTTGAATTAGATCCAAATTTTGTTGCTTTTCACCATATAATCAGATTGTTAATGATTTTGTTTATGGTTCCAGTAATTTTAAAAATAATTAACAAACCTAAACTAAAAGATTTGTAAGTTTTTCGAATACTTTTTCTGCAGTAAGTTTTGATAAATCTGCAACTTGAATTGCTTTAAAGTTTTCTCTTTCAATGCTAACTTTATACGCTGTTGTGTGAGAACCAAACAACGTTAAGCCTTTTGCACTTAAATGGGCAGCCATATGAGCGGGACCTGTATCATTAGCAACTACAAAAGAACTATCCTTAATTAATGATGAAAGTTGAGAAATATCTAAAGCTTTTCCGTTGTCTAAGATACATAATGCATTAATATCTTTCGCGTCATTAATTTCATCTGGTCCTGGTGCTACTACAATTTTATATTGGTCATTATATTGATTTTCTATTTTTTCAATTAGTTCATTGTAGTAAGGCCATTTTTTTTGAACAAGATGAGGCGAACAAAATGGAAATAAAACAATATATTTTTCTAATTTATATTCT
>CAZAGV010000109.1:0-2502 GCA_964484975.1 uncultured Candidatus Pelagibacter sp. | reverse complement strand
TTTAAAAATTTCTTTTTTGTTTTTTTTCCAGGAACAATTTCAACTCCAGGGCACATATAAACTGGATTAAAAGGATGGCCAATCATTGTACGTTCTGGATTTTTACATTTTGAATATATTCTTGTTGGGAGTAAACCAGATGAACTTGATGAAATTATAGCATTTGGTTTTGCATAATTGCCAATAATATTCATCAATTTTGTTTTTATTTTATAGTTTTCAGTTGCACATTCTTGAATAAAATCAGCTTCCTTTAAAGCATCTTCAATAGAAGTGACATAAGTAAAATTTTTTAAATTTAATTTTTTTTTATTGAATAGTTTTTTTACATAAGGCCAGGTACGTTTTATCTCTGCAACTAATCTCTTTTTTAATTTAAAATCTTTGTCAAAAGCTAAAACTCTTTTATTATGAGCTAAGCACCTAATTATCCATCCAACTCCAATTACTCCTGTACCAATAACAGCAACACTTTTAATGTCACTTTTCATCTTTTAGAAACTTTTTCGTGTAATATTTTTATCTTGTCACTTGCGGTAGTCTGAAATACTGCAGGACATATGGCGTGTATGATTGCTTGGAAACTTCCTACTATCATTAAACGGCTAACATTAAATGCTATTTTAAAATGTTGAAAATAAGTCTCGTTTACTAAATCTAAATGTTCTTTAGATTTTTTTATCATAATTAATCCTTATAACTTGGGTCAACTGCATCACACCTTCTTAACAGTGCTGGCCATTCATTGGGGCCTGGTGAAAATGCATCGTATTGTTTTTGTGATTTTTCCCATAAAGATTTTGCTGCCGTTTCTAATTTTAATCCTGAGCCTTGGGCTTGTACTGCAACTTCGCACATTCTTACTGCATAATACATATTCATAAATGACTCTCCTGCTGTTTCTCCAACAGTTAAAAGTCCATGGTTTCTCATTATTAAAACTTTGTTGTCTCCTAAATTTTCAGCTATTCTGAACCTTTCATTTTTATCAACGGATAAACCTTCCCAGTCATGGTAACCTACTTTTCCATATAACATTGATGAATCTTGCACAATATAAGGTATCCCATCTTTTAAAGCGGTTGCTGCTAACGCTTTTGGTGGATGAGCATGAAATACAAATTTATTTTTTGGATGGTTTAAATGAACTGCACTATGAATTATGAAACCTGCTGTATTAACATCTTCAGGACCTTCTAAAACTTTTCCATTTTCATCAACCTTAATAAGGTTTGATGCTTTTATTTCTTCATACAACAAACCAAATCTATGCATAAAAAAAGTATGTTCAGTACCTGGAGTTCTTGCTGTAATATGATTCCAAACAGTATCATCCCAACCCATCATGCGAGTTAGTCTAAACATTGCAGCAAGATCAACTCTTACTTTCCACTCAGCTTCATTAATATTTTTTTTCATCAGTCTGTTAATCCGTCTCCTTGAATATTCTCTCTTTTAAAATGAATTGGCAAGGTTTTTCCGTAAACTTGTTTAGAGTGTTCAGGTTTGTTGATTTTTAAAGGGTCTTTTACATAACAAGGTAAAGCAATATATCTTGAAGTTTTTCCTTCTATTTTTGTAACTCTATGCATTGAAAATCTTCCTTTAAAAATTTGTAGATCACCTGGTTTTAAATCTAGAGATTTAACTCTTGTTCGATCATCTTTTAAAACTTTAGCAACTTCTTTAAAATTTTCATTGTCTTTACTTCTTATATCTGGAACATATTCAAAAAGTCCTCCCTTTTCAGCCTTTTGAATTAAAACACTTAAAGTAAATTCATTTCCATCAAAGTGCCAAGGAAAATAATGGTCTGTATGCATAACACTGTAAGGATTTTTCCCCAAAGGATCTGCCCACTTATAAAGTGGGAATACTTCAAGGCTATCAGATACAAATTTTAGCATTTCTTCTAAATCATAAAATTTATTTAGATCTGAATCTTTTTCTAGATCATCTGAATTTAAATAGCCACTTTGTCTTAGTGAAAAAATCCTTTTTGGGTGTTTTTCATCAAGAGTTTTATCTTCTTTTGTAAAATATGGATTGTGTTTATCGTTTGTAAAATAAATTTTACCTAAATTTCTATCAACTTCTTCTTTCATTCTTTTAATAGAATCTGGTCTAATAAAATTAGGAAGAACACAACAACCATCTTCATTAAGTTGTTTTCTAGTATAATTAATTAAATCTTTATAACTTAAGGACCCAGTATCATTTATTGGGTACTGTTCTAAATTTATTATTTCTTTTATATCAAGCACATTTATCCTTTCTTAATTGTTAGAATAGTTAATTTGTTTAATTAAATAGATGTCGAGGGAGTAATTGACTTAATATGATTTTTGCAATCAATTTTTTTCAATAATAAATTTGACATTTTTCTAGTAATTTTCTCTCCAAAACCAACTCTTGTAAGTCTATTGTGGTGTGATACCAGATTCAAATTCATGACGTATAATACCAGTTTTGAGGATAGTCAGCAATAAATTTAGTCAGCTA
>CAZAGV010000108.1:0-2585 GCA_964484975.1 uncultured Candidatus Pelagibacter sp. | reverse complement strand
TTTTATTTAAATCTTTTACATATAAAACATTTTTTTTGTTCATCGATCGTTATACATTTATAACATTAGAATAAATTAAGATAACATTATTTTATGAATAAAATAAAAAACACAGATCATTTTTATCTTATTGATGGTTCTGGATATATATTTAGAGCCTACTATGCTCTTCCTCCTCTATCTAGAAAAAGCGATGGAATGCCCACTGGTGCTGTAAGTGGATTTTGTAATATGTTATTTAAATTACTAGAAGATTCTAAATCTAATGAGAATAAAAATAAGCCAACTCATTTTGCAGTAATTTTTGATTCTGCCAGAAAAAATTTTAGAAATGAAATATATTCTGATTACAAATCAAATAGATCTGATGCACCAGATGATTTAATACCTCAGTTTGAATTTATTAGAAAATCAGTAAAAGCATTCAATCTACCGTCAATTGAATTAATAAATTATGAGGCAGATGATCTTATAGCAACTTATGTAGAACAAATATCAAAAGAAGGAGCTAAAGCAACAATTGTTTCATCGGATAAAGATTTAATGCAGCTATATAAGAAAAATATTCGTATTTATGATCCAATGAAAAATAAATTTATTTCAAATGAAGATGTAACCAATAAATTTGGTGTTAATCCAGATAAAGTAGTTGATGTACAGGCTTTGGCAGGGGACAGCAGCGATAATGTTCCTGGAGTTCCTGGAATAGGAGTAAAAACTGCAGCAGAATTAATTAATCAATATGGAAATTTAGAAAATTTATTAAAAAATGCAGACAAGATAAAACAAAATAAAAGAAGAGAAACTTTAATTCAAAACAAAGATAAAGCAATTATTAGTAAAAAACTAGTTACTCTTAAAAAAGATGTACCAGTAAAAAATAAAATTACAGAATTTGAGCTAAAAGAAATAGATAAAAATAAATTATATAATTTTTTGAGAGAAATGGAATTTAACAGATTATTGAGTTCTATTATTTCAACTTATGGAGAAATAGAATTTTCAAGTAAAACAAAAAATTTTGATCAGGAAGAAAAAAATCATAAAATTTCTAGTAAAAACTATGAGTTAATAGAAAATGAAGAAGATATAGATAAATGGTTAAATGAGGCTGAGGGAAGCGGTGAGATTGCTGTTGACACTGAAACTAGCTCTTTAGATCCTCATCAAGCAAAGTTAGTAGGTATTTCTTTTTCTACGAAAATTGGCAAAGCATGTTACATCCCTATAGGACACACCAAAGGCAAAAATCTTGAAGAAAAAAAAGTTATTAAAAAAATTAAACCAATTTTAGAAGACAAAAGTATAAAAAAAATTGGTCAAAATATTAAATTTGACTACATAATTTTTTATCATAAGGGAATAAATATGAATTCAATGGAAGATACAATGCTTATGTCTTACGTTTTAGACGCAGGAAAAAATAGACACAATATGGATGAACTGTCAGAAATTCATTTAGATCATAAAACAATAACCTTTAAAGATATTGTAGGAACTGGAAAAAAACAAATTAATTTTAGTCAAGTAAAAATTGATATAGCCAAAGATTATGCTGCCGAAGACGCAGATATAACTTTTAGATTATATAAAATTTTTTCTAAAAATATAAAATTAGAAAAATTGCTTAATATTTATGAGATTTTTGAAAAACCATTAATAAAAATTTTAGCTTTAATGGAAATTTATGGTGTTAAAGTAGATCAAAAATTTCTTCAACTTCTTTCAAGTAAATTTGAAAAAAAAATAAATAGTTTAGAAAAAGAAATTTACAAAGTTGCAAAAAAAGAATTTAAAATTGGTTCTACAAAGCAACTTGGAGAAGTTATGTATAATGAAATGAAAATTTCATCATTGAAAAAAACAAAAAAAGGTAGCTATGCTACTAGTGCACAGGTATTAGAAGATCTTGCTTTTAAAGGACATAAACTACCAAAACTAGTTTTAGATTGGAGACAAGTAACAAAACTAAAAAATACTTACACAGATTCTTTACAAGAGCATATAAATCCTAACTCAAAAAGAGTTCATACTTCATTCTTACTAGCAGCAACTTCAACAGGAAGACTAGCTTCAAGTGATCCGAACTTACAAAATATTCCAATAAAATCTGAAGATGGAAAAGAAATTAGGAGAGCCTTTGTGGCAGAAAAAAATAGTAAGTTAATTTCAGCAGATTATAATCAAATTGAAATGCGAATTTTGGCAGATTTAGCGGATGTAAAAGAATTAAAAAAAGCATTTAAAAACAAAGAGGATATTCATTCACTTACTGCAAGTCAGGTTTTTAATACTAGTATTAATAAAGTCGATTCAGATATGAGAAGAAAAGCAAAAGCTATAAATTTTGGAATAATTTATGGTATTTCACAATACGGATTAGCAAAACAAATTGGTGTTTCCAATGTTGAGGCTGAGGAATTTTTAAATTCATATTTTTTAAAATTTCCAGAAATAAAAAACTATATGGAATCCACAATTAAATTTTGTAGAAAGAGCGGATATGTAAGTAATATTTTTGGAAGAAGAACTCACATAACAGGAATTAATGATAAGAATTTTAATATAAGAAATTTTCAGGAGAG
>CAZAGV010000107.1:0-2596 GCA_964484975.1 uncultured Candidatus Pelagibacter sp. | reverse complement strand
CATCAAAAGGTTATTATGAGACTGTAACCTGGTCTTTTACAGACTCAAAAATTAATCAATTATTTAAAGAAGGCGAGAATGAAGTAGAAATTATAAATCCAATTAGTTCTGATTTAAATGTTTTAAGAAGTTCAATTTTTTCTAACTTGATAATTTATTTAAAAAAGAATTTAGATAGAGGTTTTGAAGATATTTCACTTTTCGAAATTGGACCAATATTTAATGGAAATAAACCAGGCCAACAAAAAACAGTTCTAGCAGGTTTAAGATCCGGAAAAATATCGAGGCATAATTGGATAGAAAAAGAGAGATTAGTAGATGTATTTGATGCAAAAAGAGATGCAATTCAAAGTTTAATTGAGATCGGTTTTGACCAAAACAAACTTTATATTAATGATAAAGCACCAAGCTATTATCATCCAGGTAAATCAGGTAGTATTTATTTAAATAAAAGTGAAAATAATCCAGTTGTATATTTTGGCGAAATACATCCAAATATCTTAAAGAAGATTGATATTAAAACTGAAGCTTTAGTATGCATTGAAATTTATTTAGACAACATAAAAGAAACAAGTAAAAAATTAAAAGATAAAAAAAACCAATATCAATATTCTGATTATCAAAAATCAGAAAGAGATTTTGCTTTTGTAATTGATAAAAATTTTAAAGTTCAAGATTTAGTTAATATAATTTCTGAAGTGGATAAAAATTTAATTAGATCAGTCAAAGTTTTTGATGTTTATGAAGGAGAAAATATTCCTAATGACAAAAAATCAATCGCTTTAAATGTTACAATTCAATCATCAGAAAAAACTTTAAATGATGAGGATTTAGAAAAAATTAATCAACTTATAATTTCAACTGTAGAATCAAAATCTGGTGCGAAAATAAGATCGTAATCATGTCTACAATTGATAATATTAGAAATTTTGCAATTATTGCCCATATTGACCATGGAAAATCTACAATAGCAGATAGAATAATTCACAAGTGTGGTGGACTTACTGAGAGAGAAATGAAAGCTCAAGTTTTAGATTCTATGGATATAGAAAGAGAAAGAGGAATAACAATTAAAGCACAAACAGTAAAACTAAATTATAAATCAAAAGATGGAAAAAATTATATTTTAAATATCATCGATACCCCGGGGCATGTAGATTTTAGTTATGAAGTTAGTAGGTCACTATATGCTTGCGAAGGTTCAATTTTAATTGTTGATACCACACAGGGAGTAGAAGCTCAAACACTAGCAAATGTTTATCAGGCATTAGACATTAATCATGAAATAATTCCTATACTAAATAAAATTGATTTACCAGCATCTGATGCTGAAAAAACAAAAAAACAAATAGAGGATGTAATAGGTATAGATACAAGCAATGCAGTTTCATGTTCTGGAAAAACTGGAGAAGGAATAGATGAAATTTTAGAACAGATAGTAAAAAACTTACCATGCCCCAAAGGTTTAAAAGATAATGATTTAAAGTGCCTATTAGTTGATAGTTGGTACGATTCTTATTTAGGAGTAGTAATATTAGTTAGAGTTATAGATGGAGAATTATCAAAAAATATGAAAATAAAAATGATGTCGAGCAACGAAGAATATATAGTAGAAAAAGTTGGAATATTTACACCTAAACCAAAGGACATTAATGAGCTTAAATCAGGTGAAATTGGATTTATAATTACTGGCATAAAAAATTTATCTGAGACAAAAGTTGGAGACACAATTTGTGATGCAGGTAGACCTTTAAATGAAGCTTTGCCTGGATTCAAACCAAGTAAACCAGTTGTTTTCTGCGGCTTATTCCCAGTAGATAGTTCTGAATACCAAAAGTTAAAAGATGGTTTGGCAAAGTTGCAATTAAATGACTCTAGTTTTTCTTATGAAGCGGAATCATCATCTGCTCTTGGTTTAGGATTTAGATGTGGTTTTCTAGGCTTATTACATTTAGAAATTATTACCGAAAGGCTAGAAAGAGAATTTGATATAAATTTACTTACCACAACCCCAGGAGTTGTTTACAAAGTTTACTTAAACAACGGAAATTTAATTGAATTACAAAATCCTTCAAATTTACCAGATCCAACCCTAATAGATTTTATTGAAGAGCCTTGGATTAAAGCTACAATTATAACTCCAGATGAATATTTAGGATCTATAATTAAAATTTGCCAAGACAAGAGAGGAATACAAACTAACTTATCTTATTCTGGAAATAGAGCTGTTTTGAATTATGAATTACCATTAAACGAAGTTGTTTTTGATTTTAATGATAGAATAAAATCAATGACTAGTGGTTATGCAAGTTTTGATTATGAAATAATTGAACACAGAGAAGGAGATTTAGTAAAACTTGGGATTTTGGTTAATACAGAGACTGTTGATGCTCTTTCAATGATGGTACATAAAAATTTTGCACAATCGATAGGAAGAGAAGTTTGTGAAAAACTTAAAGATTTAATTCCTAGACATAATTTTATGATACCAGTTCAGGCAGCAATTGGTGGAAAAATAATTGCTAGAGAAACGATAAAGGGTTTTAAAAAAGATGTTTTAACAAAAATACATGGTGGTGGGGCTAGAGACAGAAAA
>CAZAGV010000106.1:0-2623 GCA_964484975.1 uncultured Candidatus Pelagibacter sp. | reverse complement strand
GTGTAGCAGCAGTAACAGCACCTGTTGCTGCAGCAGCTTTAAAGAACTTACGTCTAGAAGGTATTTTACCTTTTAACGTTTTATCTTTTTTAGACATTATTGTCCTCCCTTAGTTAATTAACTTAAAATGATTTAAACATAGAATTTCTAAAGAGTCTTGATAATTTATTTATTAATAAAGATTTGATCTAGATAAATAATGGGTTAAAAATAGCCAAAAATGAAAATAATACAACTATTAATTGAAAACATAAATAGATTCCCCTTGTGATGTGCGACAAACTATATTTAAATTACATTCATAACAATTAATGAGAGGGGAAAAATGAAAAAAATAATATCATTTGTTATCTCTGTGTTCTTTCTGTCGCTGGTTTATAACAGTGCGTTTGCAGCAGGAGATGATGAAAATGTTAAAAAGCTGAGCAGTTTTAAAAAAACTGGCACAGCTTCGGGAGAAGTCATACCTCAAAATACTAAGTTTGCAGAAAATGTTAAGGCTAACATTATTTCAAAAGTCAATTTACCTGCAGGCTTTAAAATTGAACTTTTTGCGGTAGTTCCTGATGCAAGACATATGGCAATCAGCCGTAACAAAGCCACAGTTTGGATAGGAACAAGAAAAACTAAAGTGTGGCAAGCAACAGACCGGGATATGGATAATATTGCCGATACTGTAGAACAATTTAGTCCAAGCGTTAGTTTTGATATACCTAATGGTCCTTGTTATAGTGATGATGGACATCTTTATATTGCAGAAAGAAACAGAGTATTGTGGTTTCCAGCTGCAGAATACTTTATGGAAAGTCCCGACACTGTGGCAATACCTATAATTAATCAAGGTGAACTTATTCCACCGGAAGAGGAATCTTATAATCACACTGCGCGTGTTTGTGCAATTGGCCCAGACAACAAACTATATGTAAGTATGGGACAACCATTTAACGTGGCAGGACCAGATAAATATCCACTTTATGATGAAGTTGGTATTGGTGGAATTATTAGATTTAATCGTTTTCCAGGTAAATTGGAAAGAGAAGTTGTAGCTATTGGAATTCGTAATTCTGTGGGACATGCTTTTCATCCAGGTAACGGAGATCTTTGGTTTACAGACAACCAAGTTGATGGAATGGGAGATGAAACACCACCAGGTGAACTTAATAAAGCTTGCGGCTTAGGACCTGACGTTTGGTACGGCCACCCTTATTATGGTGGTGGAAATGTAAGAACCAACGAATATAAAGGTAAAACAATTCCAGGAGCTTATTCAAAAAAATACTGTAAGCCTCAGGTGGAAATGATTGCACACGCTGCGGATTTAGGAATGATGTTCTACACTGGAAGTATGTTTCCAGCTAAATATAAAAATGCAATATTTAGTGCACAACATGGTTCTTGGAATGCTGTGAAGCCAAGAGGAGCTAGAGTTATGGTTACATTCCTTGACTCAGCAGGCAACGCTGCAAAAACAGAAGTTTTTGCTGATGGTTGGATGACTGAAATAGGTACTTACCTTGGTAGACCTGTAGATGTTCAGCAGTATGTAGATGGATCAATACTAGTATCAGATGATAAAGCTGGTGTTGTCTATCGTATTTCATATTCAGGAACATAAAACTAAATTTAAAATGGACCGGTTAATTTACCGGTCCATTCCTTTTGTTAAAGTCGGAAATTAATTATGTTCAAAAAATTATTAATATTTTTAATTCTTGCTTTCATTTTAGGCTTAGGTGTTTTTTTTGTATACGAAAAACCAATACCAGCTATCAAAGAAACTTCTACTGTTGAAGTTGATCCTAATAAAAAAGTTTGTACTGGATTTGCTAAATGGACAGAAGATGGAGAATTTAAAACAATTAGAAGCGAATGTATTACAGAAAAAGAATATCAAGATGCACTAAATGCACCTGATTATTTATGTAATTATTATCAAAAATCTATTTGGAAAGAATCTGAAAGAGAATATGGAAAGAAACAATATAAATATACAGAGGAAAAATTAAAAAAAATTAAATCTCTTAAAGATGAAGGAAAAGCACTGTGCGATGCTGGTAAATTAAAAGAAGGTGAAGCAAAATTAGAAGAGGCAATAAAAATTATAAGTTTTACAATGATGAATTAATGAAATTAAATTTTATTATATTGTTTATTATAATGTTTATATTTTTAAGCCCCAACAATGATGCTTATGCTGCAGATTTGCTTTTGGGTAAAGAAAAAGCAGCCACAATTTGTTCAGCTTGCCACGGTATTGATGGTCAGGCAGCTTCTGGGGGTAATTCACCTTTAATACCAAATATTACTGCACAACAAAAAGATTATCTTATCGCTAAACTTAAAGATTATAAATCAGGAAAAATCAACCACGCTCAAATGAGCTTAATAGCACAAATGCTTTCAGATGAAGATATAGAAAATGTTTCTGAATGGTATTCAAGAATTACAGTAGAAATAAAATTACCAGAATAACTGTGATATAAAATTTTAAGTAGTTTAAATAAAAAAAATATTTTATCGAATCAATTCACTTTATTTTTACAATTTCCAGTTTTAAAGAATTCGTCCAAATTATCAATTGCTAAGTTACCCATTGCAATTCTTGTTTCTTTAGTGGCGCTTC
>CAZAGV010000105.1:0-2657 GCA_964484975.1 uncultured Candidatus Pelagibacter sp. | reverse complement strand
ATTAATACTTGGTATTTGTGTCGCTTTCATAGCTCTGATATTTGATAATTTAATTCGAACTTGGGTAGAAAAAAGAAAAAAACACCTTGGCATAAATTAAAATTGTGAAAAAATTTATTGTTGCCATTGATCAAGGCACAACATCAACAAGAGTAATATTGTTTGATGTAAAAGGTAATGTCAAATTTACATCTCAGTTAGAATTTAAACAATACTTTCCAAAAAATGGTTGGGTAGAACATAATCCAAATGAAATTTGGTTAACCACTCTAAAGGCACTAAGAAAAGTAATAAAAAAAGCCTCAAACTTAAAAGGCAACATTATAAGCCTAGGAATAACCAATCAAAGAGAAACCACTATTCTTTGGAATAAGAAAACTGGTAAACCAATTTATAACGCTATTGTTTGGCAAGATAGAAGAACCCATACATATTGTGAAAAACTAAAAAAAAGAAAATATGAAAAAATTTTTAGAAAAAAAACTGGACTATTTATCGATCCATATTTTTCTGCTACTAAAATAAAATGGATTTTGGAAAATGTAAAAGATTCAAAAAAATTATTAAAATCTAATAATTTATTATTTGGTACTGTAGATACTTTTTTGATATGGAAACTTACCAAAGGTAAAAAACATTTAACAGAAGCAACTAACGCAAGTAGGACAATGTTATTTAATATAAATAACAACAAATGGGATAAAGAAATTTTAAGAAAATTAAATATTCCAAAAAATATTTTGCCTAAAGTAAAAAATTCTGCTGATGATTTTGGTACCACAAATAAAAAAATCATTGGAAAAGAAATTCCTATATCAGCTGTTTTAGGTGATCAACAAGCTGCTGCAGTTGGCCAGGCTTGTTTTGAAAAAGGATCAACCAAAAGCACTTATGGCACTGGTGCTTTTGTAATAATGAATACTGGATCAAAAAAAATCTATTCAAATAATAAGTTATTAACAACAATTTGTTATAGACTGAATGAAAAAAATACTTACGCTTTAGAAGGTTCAATCTTTATTGCTGGTGCAGGAGTACAATGGCTCAGAGATAAAGTAAAATTAATTAATAATGCTTACGAAACTGAGAAAATAGCTAAATCAAAAAAGAATAATGATGATGTTTACATAGTGCCAGCTTTCAGCGGTATGGGAGCTCCATACTGGAGACCAGACGTTAGAGGATTAATAACAGGCTTAACAAGAAATAGTGATTGGAAAAGTTTAGTAAGAGCGGTTGTAGAGTCTGTTGCATATCAAAGCTATGATTTATTTAACTCAATGAAAAAAGATGGTTTAAAACCTAAAATTATAAAAGTTGACGGAGGCATGGTATCAAATAATTGGTTTTCTCAATTTTTATCTGACATTACTAACATTAATGTAGTCAGACCACGAGTTTTAGAAACAACTGCTTTAGGAGTCGCACTTTTTGCAGGATATCAAGTTGGAGAATTTAAATCATTAAACGAAATAAAACATATATGGAAAAAAGATAGAGTTTTTTCTCCAAAATTAAATAAATCATTGAGAAATAACTTATTGCAAGGATGGAAAGTAGCAATTAGAAAAACTTTAGCATAATCTGAAATATGAAAAAAATTTTGATCATTGGAGCTGGAGCGATGGGATCAGCATTTACTGTTCCCTGTGTAGACAATGATAACCAAGTAACATTAGTTGGAACACATTTAGAAAATGAATTAATTACCGCAATAAAAAAAAATAAAAATTACCATCCTTTATTAAAAACTAGTTTATCGTCAAAACTTAATGTGGAGAGATTTGAAAACTTGAAAACTATAATGGAAAAAGGAACAGATTTGATTGTTGCTGCGATAAGCTCAGTTGGAATTGAATGGTTTGCTGATGAAATTTCAAAATATTATAAAAAAAAAATTCCAATAATTTTACTTACAAAAGGCCTTTCTGTAGAAAACGATGAATTAATCACTCTTTCAGAAAAAATTAGAATTTTACTAAATAAAAAAGGACATAAAGAAGTTAATATTTCAGCAATTAAAGGACCCTGTCTAGCAACTGGTTTGGCAAATAAAATGAGAACAGGAACTGTAATAGCTAATCCAGAAATAAAAGAAGCTCAGTTATTAAAAAAAATTATTTCAACAGATTATTATTCAACAGAGCTAACAAATGATCTTCAAGGCATTGAATTGTGTGGTGCAATAAAAAATATTTATTCAATGTTGATAGGTGCTTCTGAAGGATTAAGTAATTCACAAGCTTCAATAGAGATACAGTCTAAATATTATTTAAATACTGCAGCATCATTAATTCATAGATCAATTTCTGAAATGGTAGAATTTGTATCTTTTTATGGAGGTAATTCAGAAACAGTTTATGGGTTAGCCGGCCTAGGAGATCTTTACGTTAGTGCTATCGGAGGAAGAAATAGTTTAATGGGAAAATATCTTGGACAAGGTCATTTATACAAAGATGCAAAAGAACTATATATGAAAGACATAACTGTAGAAGGTGCCGAACTTGCATTTGAAATAGGTCCAAAAATTTTTCAAGATCTTAAAGAAAAAGAATTTCCTTTAATGTTTAGTGTTCTAAGATCTATATGTGAGAACAAGAAGTTAGAAATTAAATGGTAAATGGATAATAAAATTATAAATATTATTGGCTGGGTTT
>CAZAGV010000104.1:0-2679 GCA_964484975.1 uncultured Candidatus Pelagibacter sp. | reverse complement strand
GTTTTAACATTTGGCATTACATTTAAAGCTCCATCAGTAATTATTAATGGTTTATCTTCTTTACCTAAAGTCATATGCCATATGTGACTTAATCTTGTTTTACCTAATAAATTATATTCTCTTTTTAAAACTTCCTTCATAAGAATATCTGTATGAATATGACCTTTTACAATTATTCTTATTTTTTTTTTTGACGCTAATTTTGCCGCAATTTTTGCAGTATTGTTTTCTACAGGTTCATGAATGATTTCAAATTTTGATATATCAAATTTTAAATCATCTGCACATTTTTGAATTTCATTTTTATCACCAATAAAAATTGGTGTAATTAAGTTTTCGTTTACAGCATCCATTACAGATAGCATTGGAAGGGGTTTTCCAGCATTGACTATTCCAACAGTTACACCCTTTTTTTTATGAGCAACATTAAGAAGGTTATTAGGACAAACTATTTCTTTATCTGAAAGCATTTTTATTAGCTTTTTGTATATATAAATTTAATTTATAGTAAATTATAATAAATAACATAAAGTAGAAAACTGTGTCGGAACTATGGAAATTGTAACTAAAATTGCACCAATAGCGCTAGCTTTAATAATGCTTGGTCTTGGTTTGGGCTTAACAATCCAGGATTTTACAAGGGTATTAAAAACTCCAAAAGATTTTTTAGTAGGTTTTGTATCTCAGCTGATTATTTTGCCAATAGTTGCTTTTGCATTAATAAAAGTTCTAGGAACATCACCAGAAATGGCTTTAGGCGTAATGATTATTGCGGCGGCACCAGGAGGTATTACATCAAATGTTTTAACAAAATTTGCAAAAGGTGATGTAGCCTTATCAGTTACGCTAACAGCAGTCATAAGCATCATTAGCATTATAACAGTTCCATTAATTGTTTTTACTTCAGCAGATCTTTTGGGAATTAGTTTTGCTGATGAAAATATTAATATAACAGGAACTGCATTAAAAATGGCTTTGGTCGTTGCAGTACCGGTTATATTAGGAATGATTATTCGAAAATTTGCTGAAAACTTCATAAGTTCAAAAATTTCATTTATTGATAAAGTTACAGGTATATTATTTTTAATTGTATTCATTGCAATTTGGATTGAAGAAGGGGCAAATATTACTACTTACCTTGCTCAAGCTGGTTTAGCAGTATTAACTTTAAATATAGCAATGATGATCATAGCCTATTATCTTGCTAAAACTTTTGCATCTGGAATAGAACAAATAAAATGTATTTCACTTGAATGTGGACTTCAAAATGGAACTTTGGCAGTTTTTGTAGCTACTCAAATATCTAACGAAATTGTATACATGATACCAACAGCAGCCTATGCGTTAATAATGTATATAACTGGATTTATATTTATATATTTTTTAAGAAATAAAGTTTAATTATTCCAAAAAGGACATTTGCTTTCTGCAAGAAGGTGTTTTTTTAAATTATCATTTAATTTTAATGTTGTAATTGACATTCCTGCCATCTCCATAGAGGTTGCATATCTTCCAACATAAGTTTTAATATTTTTTATTTTAGAATTAGATAAATTTTCATTAACTCTTTTAGATATGATATATAGTTCTTCAAGAGGTGTAGCACCTAAGCTATTTATCATAACGGCAATATTATCATCAGTAGTAAGTTTGGAGTCATTAATAATTCTTTTATACAAATCATCAACTAACTCATTAGCAGGTCTTAATTTTTCTCTTTTTATTCCGGGCTCTCCATGTATTCCCATTCCTATTTCAATTTCATCTTCACTAATTTCAAAAGTAGGTTTTCCAGCTTCAGGTAAAATACAAGGTGAAACAGCTACACCAAGAGTTCTAATATTATTATTAACTTCTGTTGCAATTTTAAAAACATCATCAAGAGATGCGCCAGTTTCAGCAATTGCTCCAGCAACTTTAAATACAAATATCATTCCTGCTATTCCTCTACGTTTTTCTTTTTCAGCTTCACTTGCACTTGCAATATCATCAGCAACAATTACTTTTTTTGTTTTAATCCCTTCGGCCTCCACCATTTCACAAGCCATTTCAAAATTCATTACATCACCACCATAATTTCCAATGATACACAAAACTCCATTGCCATTATCGGCGTTTTTTATAGCTGAAACCATCTGTTCTACTGATGGAGATGCAAATACTGATCCAATAGCGCAAGCATCTAAAAATCCTTCACCAACATATCCAGTAAATACAGGCAAATGTCCTGATCCACCTCCTGTTACTATTCCAACTTTATTTGAAGCTTTATTTACTCTTGTAACTACTCTGTTGTTATCTTTAGCTAAAGCATAAACATTTGGATGAGATTTAATAAGTCCATCAATAGACTCTTCTACAAAATTAGCTGGATTGTTGATTATTTTTTTCATAACTATTTTTATATTTTAAATTTAAAAATATATATACTAGTAAAATGACAAAAACTTTTAAAGTAGATATCTCAGAAGAAAATCTTCAAAATATATATTCAAAGGTGAAAAACTACCAATGGCATGAGATGCCTGATGATGGGGGATGGGATTACGGCACAAATTTAGATTACATGAAAGAATTTGCTGATTATTGGGTAAACAAATTTGATTGGAGAAAAACTGAAAAAGAAATAAATAAATTTAAAAATTTTAAATCAAATATAGATGGAATTGATATTCATTT
>CAZAGV010000103.1:0-2783 GCA_964484975.1 uncultured Candidatus Pelagibacter sp. | reverse complement strand
TTTCAATATCCTTAAATTCAATATTTTCTATTCCTTCCATTAAACATTTTTGTTTAGATATATTTTTATTAAAAGATAAAGATGACAATATTCTAATCTTTGCTAAAGCATCATAGCCATTTAAATCAAGTTTAGAGTTACCTGGCTCAGCATAACCCAATTTTTGCGCTCTTTTTAAAACATTTGAAAATGATTCTTTAGAAATTTCCATTTCTGACAAAATATAATTGCAAGTTCCGTTTAAAATTCCATAAACTTTATTAATTTTATTGGTTGCTAAACCTTCTTTGATGGTTCTTAAAATTGGTATTCCTCCAGCTACAGAGGCTTCGAATTCTAAATTGACCTTATTTTTTTCAGCCAATTTGGAAAGATAGTCTCCGTGCTTAGATATTAAGGCTTTATTTGGAGTTATTACATTAATTTTATTTTTTAATGCTATTTCAACAACTTTTTTTGAAATTCCATCAGATAAACCTATGCATTCAAATAAAATATCAATTTTTTTTTTCTTAAATATATTTAAAGGATTTTTGTAAAATATTTTTTTATTTATTTTAAATTTTCTTTTTTTATTAATATTTTTAGCCGAAATTGCTACAACATTAATTTTTTTTCCAGTTTTAAGTTCAATGTCTTTTTCTTTTTTATTTAATTCCTTCATTAAATAATTACCTATTTGACCTAAACCAATGATTGCTAAATTAATTTTTTTCATTTTTATTACTTTATATCTGGAAATTTACTATTTTTACCATACTCAACAATTAATGATTTGTGCTCATCATAAGAAAAATCGTTATTTATATTATTAAATTTTGAGTGTGCTAGTTGTGCACTTTGGATATTTAAACTTTTACTTTCATTATACGAAGTGCAAGAAAATAATAAAATTGATAATAAAATTGTAATAATTATATTTTTCACACTAATCCTTTTTTTACATTGTAGCCAAAATAATAGTTTAAATTTTGTACTGCCTGCCCTGCTCCTCCTTTTATCAGATTATCTATTGCTGACAAAATTATTAATTTATTTCTATACTTCGATTTACATACAGATATGTGACAGTAATTTGTATTGATTACATCATTTGTACTTATATGAGAGTTAATTGGAAGAATCTTTACAAATGGATCTTTTTTATAAAAATTTTTTAGTTTTGAATTTATATGTTTTATATTAATACCATTCTTAACATCTAAATAAATTGTACTTAAAATTCCTCTAAACATTGGGATTAAATGAGGAGTAAAAGTAAATTTGATATTTTTTTTAGAATAATTATTTAATTCCTGTTGAATTTCTGAGTTGTGCCTATGAAATCCAACGCCATATGCGCTTAATGATTCATATAAATTTTTATTAGCGTATTTTTTATGTACACTTCTGCCAGCTCCTGAATAACCAGATTTTGAATCAATTATAATATTACTTAGTTTAATTAAATTCGATCTTATAAGAGGAACTAATGGTAGTAACATTGAAGCAGGATAACAACCGGGACAAGATATTATTTTATAGTTTTTTAATTTTTCTTTAGAAATCTCGGGTAGTGCATAAATACTGTTTTTAATATTATTTTTTGAACTGTGTTTAATTTTATACCATTTTAAATATTCTTTTTCAGATTTAAGTCTAAAATCTGCCGATAAATCAATTAAGATATTTTTTTTTAAAAGTTTATTAGATATTTTTTGAGCCTGACCATTGGGCAAAGCAGTAAAAACTAAATCAATATCATTTAATAAATTATAATTAAATTTGATTATTTTTGGTAATTTTTTATTTTTTATACTTTTGTCAAAATAAGAAATTGATTTACCTTTAGATGTATTTCCACATAAATATTTAATATTTATATTTGGATGTTTTATTAGTAATTTGACTAATTGAATTCCAATATATCCAGTTGATCCAGCAATTAAAGCATCTAGCTTAAGCATAATTCAGTATAACAGTTGAGGTTAAAAAAGAAATTATCTTTTAGAAAATTGGAAACTTCTTCTAGCTTTTCTATGACCATATTTCTTTCTTTCAACTGATCTAGAATCTCTAGTGGTTAGCTTTTCCTTTTTTAAGGTTGATTTTAATTCTGCATCAAACATTAGTAATGCTTTTGAAATACCATGAACCATAGCGCCTACTTGACCAGTTAATCCTCCACCTTTTACATTGCATCTAACATCATAGTTTGTTGGTTGGCTTATAATTTCAAAGGGTCTAAGTAGTTGCATTTTATGTGCTGCTCTCCTAAAATAATCTTCATAGTTTTTTCCATTAACATAAATTTTTCCTGAACCTTTTTTCAACCAAATTTTAGCAACGGAAGTCTTTCTTCTTCCAGTAGCACATTTACTATCTTTAAAATCTAATTTTATTTTTTCTGGTTTATTTAGAGATGCTTCCATATTAAATTCTAGCTATATTTTTGCTGTTTAATTTAGATAAATCTATTATTTTAGGGTTCTGAGCTGAATGAGGATGATCTGAACCAGAATAAATTTTTAATTTTGTTAATTGTTTTCTTCCAAGAACTCCTCCTGGCAACATTCTTTTTACAGCAAGCTTTAATGCTTCGCCTGGTTTTTTTTCAAAAAGTTTTTCAGGAGTTGTTTCTTTTATTCCACCAGGGTATCCTGTGTGTCTATAGTATTTTTTATTTTGAAATTTTTTTCCAGTAAATTTAATTTGTTCTATATTTTTAACCACTACAAAATCACCATGGTCCATATGAGGAGTGTAAGTATTTTTATTTTTTCCTCTAATTATTTTAGATATAA
>CAZAGV010000102.1:0-2785 GCA_964484975.1 uncultured Candidatus Pelagibacter sp. | reverse complement strand
TTGGGATGGTTAAACCTGAACTTGCGACAACTGGTCAAAAATTAAAAATTGATATACTAGGAAAAATGCACGAAGCTACAATTTTGGATGAAAGTCCATATGATCCAGAAAATAAACTATTAAGAGCATAATGAAAATATTGGTCGCTGTTAAAAGAGTTATTGATTACAACGTTCAAGTTAGAGTTAAAGAAGATGGCACTGGTGTTGTTACTGATAATGTTAAGATGTCAACCAATCCACCAGATGATAATGCAATTGAAGAAGCTGTTAAAATTAAAGAGTCAGGTAAAGCTAAAGAAGTTGTTGCGGTTACAGTTGGAGAAGATAAAGCACAAGAAACAGTTAGGAAGGCTTTAGCTGTAGGCGCTGATAAAGGAATTCATGTTAAGGCAGACGGCATAATTGAACCATTGGCAGTTTCAAAAATTTTACAAAAAATTGTTGAAAAAGAAAAACCAGATTTAGTTTTTATGGGGAAACAGGCAATCGACGACGATTGCAACCAAACTGGCCAAATGTTAGCAGCTTTACTTAACTGGCCACAAGCAACATTTGCATCAAAAATAGAAGTTAAAGATAAATCTTTAGAAGTAACTAGGGAAGTTGACGAAGGTTTAGAAACTATCGAGACTAACATTCCTTCAATAGTAACATGCGATTTAAGATTAAATGAACCAAGATATGCATCATTGCCAAATATAATGAAAGCTAAGAAAAAACCTCTAGAGCAAATTAATGCTTCAGATCTAGGAGTTGATACAAAACCAAGAATTGAACAGATTAAAGTGGAAGAACCTCCAAAAAGAAAAGCTGGTATTAAAGTTGCCAGTGTTGAAGAGTTGGTTCAAAAATTAAAAAACGAGGCAAAAGTAATATAATGTCAGCATTATTGATAGCAGAACATGACAATAAAGAAGTAAAACCTTTTACTTTAAATGCAATAACCGCAGCATCACAAATAGATGAAGATTTACATGTTCTTGTAATAGGACATAAAGCAGATGAAGTAGCAAAATCAATTTCTCAAGTACCAAATGTAAAAAAAGTAATACATGTTGATAATGAAATTTATGAAAACTTTTTAGCAGAAAACTTTACTTCGGTAATAGTTAAACAGGCTGAAAATCACTCACATATAGTTTGTTCAGCGAATACATTTGGAAAAAATTTGATGCCTAGAGTAGCTGCTTTATTAGACACTTCTCAAGTAAGTGATATTATAAAAGTTATATCAGCAGATACTTTCCTAAGACCCATTTATGCTGGAAATGCATTTGCAACTGTAAAAAGTTTCGATACCAAGAAATGTATAACAATTAGACCAACATCGTTTGATCCCGCTGCAACTTCTGGAGGTTCAGCAGAAATTGTTAAAGCAGACGCAGAAGAAGCAAGCTCTCTTATAAAGTTTATTAAAAGAGAAGAAGTTAAATCTGATAGGCCTGAACTTGGAACAGCAAGAATAGTTATATCTGGCGGAAGAGGAATGCAGAGTGGAGAAAATTTCAAATTAATTACAGCTATTGCGGATAAATTGAATGCTGCAATTGGAGCATCAAGAGCAGCTGTCGATGCTGGTTATATTACAAATGACCATCAAGTTGGTCAAACAGGAAAAGTAGTAGTTCCAGATTTATATATTGCTATAGGAATTTCTGGTGCAATTCAACACCTAGCTGGAATGAAAGAAAGTAAAATTATAGTTGCAATAAACAAAGATGGCGAGGCTCCTATTTTTAGTGTAGCAGATTATGGTTTAGAAGCAGATTTATTCGAAGCCCTTCCTAAATTTTTAGAAGAACTTAACAAATTAAACACTATACAAAAATAACAAATACTGTAAAAAAATAGCATGTCCAGAGAAGTGATGGAATACGATGTAGTAATCGTAGGTGGTGGACCCTCAGGGCTTTCAACTGCAATTAAATTAAAGCAGTTAAACCCAGATGTTAATGTCTGCCTTTTAGAAAAAGCATCTGAAATAGGTGCTCATATATTGTCAGGTAATGTTTTTGAAACTAGAGCTTTAGACGAACTGTTTCCTAATTGGAAGGAACTAAATACTCCAGTAAAAACAAAAGTTAATAAAGAAAAATTTTTATTTTTAGGAAAATCAAAATCCTTAAGCTGGCCTACATGGCTACTTCCAAAAGTTCAACACAATAAAAACAACTATATTATAAGTCTTGCAAACCTATGTAGATGGCTAGCAGAACAAGCTGAATCACTAGGAGTAGAAATATTTCCAGGATTTCCTGCAAGTGAGGTTTTGTACAATGAAAATGGTTCAGTTAAAGGAATAGCTACACAAGACATGGGCTTAGATAAAGAAGGAAATAAAAAAGATAGTTTTGAATCCGGAATGGAACTTCATGCAAAAGTCACTGTTTTTGCTGAAGGTTGCAGAGGACATTTAGGAAAACAATTAATTAAAAAATTTGAACTAGATAAGGGAAAAGATCCACAACAATATGGAATAGGTTTTAAGGAAATTTGGGAAATTAAAGATGAAAAGCACGAAGAAGGCCTTGTAATGCATACAGCTGGTTGGCCTCTAGATAATAATACTTATGGAGGAAGTTTCGTATATCACGCAGAAAATAAACAAGTGTTTCTCGGTTATGTTATTGGTTTAGACTACAAAAACCCTCATTTATCTCCATTTGATGAATTTCAAAGATTTAAAACTCATCCATCAATAAAACCAATTATTGAAGGTGGTAAAAGGATTTCTTATGGAGCGAGAGCCCTTATTGAAGGAGGCTTACAAAGTTTACCAAAAA
>CAZAGV010000101.1:0-2990 GCA_964484975.1 uncultured Candidatus Pelagibacter sp. | reverse complement strand
CATGTGGAAAGAATCCATATGCTCCTAGGGTACCCTGTCACCGTGTTATCAGATCGGATGGAACCTTGGGTGGTTTCTCAGCTCCAGGAGGCACAAAAACAAAGAAAAAGCTTTTAAAAAAAGAAGGTTTTTCGCTCTAGAATCCTTTAATACCAATGTTTTTTGAATATATTTATCAATTTATATTGTATTATGCTTCTTCTCCCTTCTAGTTTGTACTGTATACGAATGTATCGCAAAATAAACCCCTTCTATGGTCGTTTAAATACCATATTCAAGATATGCAAAGGTCTAGAATCAAAATATACCAACACTTATTTTATCAAAAAAATACTCCTATTTTTTCTACATTTACTATCTATTTTAATTAATTTTATATGAATTATCGCTTTATTTTAATGTAGTTTTTTATCTATATTCAATAATATTTTTTTATGCCCTTTTTCACCTTTTACCACTGTATCATTAATCTCTTTCAAGTATGTTTTTACTAAAAGATCTTATTATTTCTATATATTAGAATTTACTTTAAGTATTAATATTTATCTAATAATTTCAATACTTTAAAGAAAATATTTAATGTTATATATTAAATTATAGGTTTCAAATGTATACTTACTGAAATTGCTTAATAAGAATTTCTCTTTTAAAGATATACATGCCTGAAGACATAATTATGAATAATCCTAAAAAAGTCCACAAATCAGGAAAGTCTTTAAAGACATAATACCCTAATATTATATTAGTAATAATTTCAAAATAACCAAAAGGAGCTAATTTTGAAGCATCAGCATATCTTAATGAATAAATTAGGAAGACATGTCCTAAACATGCAAAAATACCCATTATAGCAAGCCACATCCACTGTGTATTAGTAGGATTAACCCAAACAATAGGGACAAAGAAAGCAGATATTGTGGCCCCTACTATACCGGTAAATAAAAGTGTTAATAGTGGATTATCTGTTGTGTGAAGTTTTCTAGTGATTATTAAATAAATACCATAAAGACAACCTGTTCCTAAAGCAGCAATTGTTGCTAAATTAAATTCTATGAAGCCAGGTCTTATAACAACTAAACTTCCTATAAATCCAACTATAACTGCTGTCCATCTTCTCATACCAACTTTTTCACCTAATAAAATTGGAGATAATGCTGTAGTTACTAATGGAGCTACAAAAGCAAGTGTTAAAGCTTTAGCCATTGATATTATTGAAATCGAATAAAAAAAACAAATGTTAGCAGAAAAAAGAGTTAATCCTCTTAAAATTTGTAATTTTGGATTTTCTGACAAGGTTAATTTTTTTCTAAAAAAAATAAACATAAAAGGAAGTGTCCAAAAAACAGTAAAAAAGTATCTAGCCCAAGTAATTTGAAAAAAAGATAATTCGGCAGATAAATATTTTGCGATTGTATCCATAAAAGGCAAGACTGCCCATGCAGATAAATTTAAAATAATAGCTTTCATTAAGAAAAGTATTTTAAAGCTATAAAGACTATAATTGGAATAGTTATTAAAGACATTAAAGTTGAAACTACAATCATACTAGATATGTTGTCTACAATTTCTTTTGGCGAGTACATGGAGGCTATCAAATATGTTAAAATAGCACTTGGCATTGAAGATTGAATTAACAAAACACCTGCTGCATAACCAGATAAATTAAATATTTTAATTAATATAATCCCTATAATAGGTCCTATAATTACTCGACCTGTAGAAGAGATTAAAGAAGTTTTAATAGAAAAGACTTTCATTTGTGTTAATGAAACTCCTAAAGACATTAGTATCAAAACAATCATAGCATAACCTAATAGCATAACTGTATTTAAAATGAATTTAGGCATTTCAAGGTCAAAATATAAAAAGGCAACTGCAACAATTACTGCATATGTAGAAGGGGTTTTTAAAATAATTTTAATATCAAATTTTTTACTAGCCAAAAAAACATTAGCCGTAAAATGTAAAAGAACAACCAAGGACGATATAGCTGCAGCAACACCCATTCCTAAAGATCCGTATGCAAATAAACAAATTGGGATACCCATATTACCTGTATTGGGAAGAAAAAAAGGTGGTAATTCTCTAGAAATATCTTTTTTCATAAAAAAAAGAAAAATGACACCGATTATTGCAAAACAAGTAAGGGCAATTACAGAATAAATAAAATATTCTGAAAATACACTGTATGTAACTCCAGAAGATGTTATGGCAAAAATAAATAACGCTGGTGCACCAAAATTAGCACTATAATTTGTTATAAATGTAGTATCTATATCTGACTTTTTTTTACCTAAGAAATAACCTATTCCAACTATGAAAAAAACAGGGGATAATACCTCAAATAACTTAATATATAATTCCATTTAGAATAGTCTTATTCTCGTAGGAACTTTTAATATATTGTTATTTGTCTTAAATAATTTAAGGCATTTATTTGCATCTAATTCGTTTGTTTTGTGAGTAATAATTATTATAGATGCTTTCTTATTTTTATTGTCAGGAATTTGAATAAGTCTTTCAACAGAAATCTTTCTTTTGGCTAATGATTGGGTAATTTGAGAAAGAACACCAGGTTTATCATTTACTTCAAATCTAAGATAAAGAGAATTAGAATACTTATTTAAATCGTAAGAAGAAATTGATTTACGTTTTTTGCTAGAAACACCAAATGGAAATTTAATATTACCTCTTAATATTGAAAGAAGATCTGACATTAAGGCTGAAGAAGTGGCTCCCGGACCTGCTCCTTCACCTTGCAAAACACTCTCGCCAACAGGTTCTCCGTGTAAGATAATAGCGTTCATAACACCTGAAACATTTGCAATGTAAGAATCTTTTTTTACAAGACATGGATGTACTCTTTCAAAAAGTTTATTATTTATTAGTTCCGTAATTCCCAGTAATTTAATTCTAAAATTTAATTGATCGGCAATTTCAATATCCTTAAATTCAATATTTTCTATTCCTTCCATTAAACATTTTTGTTT
>CAZAGV010000100.1:0-3024 GCA_964484975.1 uncultured Candidatus Pelagibacter sp. | reverse complement strand
TTGCCATAACAATTTCTTCAAGAGATGCATTTCCAGCTCTCTCACCAATTCCATTAATTGTACATTCAACTTGTCTTGCACCGGCAGAAACCCCTGCTAGAGAATTTGCAACCGCTAAACCTAAATCGTTATGACAGTGAACAGATAAGATTGCTTTATCAATATTGGGAACTTTGTTCATCAAAGTTTGAATAATTTTTGTAAATTCAGATGGGACTGTATAGCCTACTGTGTCTGGAATATTTATTGTTTTAGCGCCACACTTGATTGCAAGCTCAACTGTTTTACACATGTAATCCATATCGGTTCTTGTTCCATCTTCGCATGACCACTCAACATCATCAGTAAATTTTCTAGCATAAGTTACATGTTCTTTAATTGACTCATAAACATCATCTGGAGATTTATTTAACTTGTGTTTCATGTGTAATGGGCTAGTTGAAATAAATGTATGAATTCTAAATCTTGGCGCATGTTTTAATGCTTCATAACACCTGTCTATATCTTTTTTTGAATGCCTCGAAAGACCAGCAGGAATAGATTTTTTTAAAATTTTACTTACTTCAGATGTTGCTTCAAAATCTCCAGGTGAAGCAATTGGAAAGCCAGCTTCTATAATATCGATCCCAAGTTCATCAAATACTCTTGCGATTTGAATCTTTTCTTCTAAACTCATTGATGCTCCTGGAGATTGTTCACCATCTCGCATCGTAGTATCGAATATATAAACTCTATTTTTATCGGTCATTTTTAATTATTTCAGCCGAGATATACTACTATCTCTAGCACAGATTGCAAAATAAATTAGAGGTATTGTCTAAATTTAATAATTAATTTTTATCACTATCTATTAATTTCTTCTTAGCAATCCATGGCATAAGAGCTCTAAGTCCAGCTCCTACTTTTTCAACTGGGTGCTCTGCTAACTTTTCTCTAGTTTTTAAAAAATTCTTTTGACCATTCTTGCATTCCTCCATCCAATCTTTAGTAAATTTTCCTGACTGAATATCTGCCAAAACTTCTTTCATTCTTTTCTTTGTTTCTTCTTTATTAATAATTTTTGGACCTGTAACGTACTCACCATATTCTGCAGTATTAGAAATTGAATAATTCATATTAGCAATTCCACCTTCATAAATTAAATCTACAATTAATTTAACTTCATGAACTGTTTCAAAATATGCCATTTCAGGTTCATAACCTGCTTCAACTAAAGTTTCATATCCATTTTTTATTAGCTCAACCAACCCACCGCAAAGAACTGTTTGTTCGCCAAATAAATCTGTTTCAACTTCATCTTTAAACGTGGTTTCAATAATTCCTGATCTTCCACCGCCTACAGCTGAAGCATATGACATGGCTAAATCTCTTGCTTTTCCTGATCCATTTTGATGTACCGCAAATAAACAGGGAACTCCTCCTCCTTTTTCAAATTCACTTCTTACTAAATGTCCTGGACCTTTTGGTGCAACCATAAACACATCCAAATCTTTTCTTGCATTTATTAAATCGTAATGAATGTTTAATCCGTGTGCAAAAGCAATGGAAGTTCCTTCTCTAACTCTTTGTTCTATGTGATTTTTATAAATTGCTGCCTGAAGTTCATCAGGAGTTAAAATCATAACTACATCTGCCCACTCAGCTGCATCGGATAAATTCATAACTTTTAATCCTTTAGACTCTGCTTTTGCTTTGCTGGCCGATCCTTCTCTTAGAGCAACCACAACTTCTTTAACTCCACTGTCTTTAAGATTAAGAGCATGTGCATGTCCTTGACTGCCATAACCAAAGATTGCAATCTTCTTATTCTTGATTAAATTTACATCTGTATCTTTTTCATAAAACATTTTCATATTTTCTCCTTTAATTTATTTAAATATTTCTGAACCTCTTGTCATTGCAACTGCACCTGTTCTTGAAACACTTACTAGACCAAATTTTTTTAAATTTTTTGACATCAAATCTATTTCTCTTCTTAAAGCTGTTATTTGTATAACATAAGATGTATTTGTTTTGTCCAATATTACAGCATTATACTTTTTGCAAGCCTTTAAAGCTTTTTCTTTATTAGATTTACTCCCTACCACTTTAAATAAAGCCATTTCTTTAAATATAACTTTTTTATCTTCTCTTTTAAAGTCAGCCACTTTGTGAACAGGCACAAGTTTTTTTAATTGTAGCTTTATTTGTTCTATAACTTGAGGTGTTCCTGTTGTAACGATTGTAATTCTAGATATATTTAATTTTGGATCAATTTCAGCAACAGCTAAGGACTCTATGTTGTAACCTCTTCCAGAAAATAAACCAACAACTCTAGCTAAAACTCCAGCTTCGTTATCTACCCATACAACAATTATATGTGTACTAAATTTTCCCTGTTTACCAGGTGTGCTGTAAGCTGATTTTGAATTAGCCATTAAACTAAAGTTTTTCCTTTCCCAGTTATTTTATTTTCTTCTTGATCTTTTGGTCCTAAAAGCATTTGATTATGTGGTTTTCCTGAAGGTATCATTGGAAAACAATTTTCCTCTTTATCAACTCTGCAGTCAAATATAACTGGTCTATCAGTGTTGATCATTTCTATTATTTTGTCATCTAATTCTTCTGGAGATGTGGCTCTTAACCCAACACAACCATATGCTTCTGCAAGTTTTACAAAATCAGGTAATGCCGCTGTATAGCTTTCAGAATAATTTTTATCATGTAATAGTTCCTGCCATTGTCTAACCATTCCCATGTATTCGTTATTTAAAATAAATATTTTAATTGGAAGGCTGTATTGAACTGCAGTAGACATTTCTTGCATGGTCATCAACACTGATGCTTCTCCAGCAATATCAATTACTAATTTATTTGGATGAGCAACTTGTACTCCAACAGCTGCTGGTAAGCCATAACCCATTGTACCCAAACCGCCAGAAGTCATCCAACGATTAGGTTTGTTAAATTTATAATGTTGTGCTGCCCACATTTGATGCTGACCCACCTCAGTTGTTATATACGTATCTTTGTTTTTTGTTAGTT
>CAZAGV010000099.1:0-3064 GCA_964484975.1 uncultured Candidatus Pelagibacter sp. | reverse complement strand
GTTCAAGCAGCACCCACCTCTAGCCTCCAAAATGTATTATAACAGTAAAGATTCTTATTCTACAAGAAAAGTAATTGATTATTTATCTCTATATTTGTCAGCTTCAAAAACACCTAGCACGTGAAAATCTTGGCAATGGAGACCTAATTCTTCTAAGGATTTTTTAACATTAGGATCTTCAATATGTCCATCTAAGTCGCAAAGAAAGAAATAAGAAGAAAATGAATTTTTTTCAGGATAACTTTGTAACTTAGTCATGTTAACGCCATTAATAGCAAAACCAGCCAAAGATTGATAAAGAGCTGCTGGCTTACTCTTTAATTTAAATAATATAGAGGTAATAAACTTTCCACTTTTAAAATCTGGTTGCTTAAGCAAACTTCCCATTATTAAAAAACGCGTTGAATTACCTTTTTCATTTTCCACATTTTTAGAAACAATATCTAATTTATAAATCTCAGCACTAAGTTTAGAGGCTATAGCGGCGTTATCTTTACTTTTTTTCTTCGAAATTAACTCTGCAGAACCAGCTGTATCAGCATGTACATTTTCAACAAAATTATTTTTTTTTATAAAATTTGAGCACTGGGAAAGAGCTTGAGCATGAGAATAAATATTTTTTATATCGCTAATTTTTGCCCCAGGCTTGGCTAAAAGATTATGCTCTATTTTTAGAAAATGTTCGGCATAAATATTTAGTCTATATTTAAAAATTAAATATTCAATTCCTATACTTCCAGTAATTCTATTTGACTCTGGAATAATTATTCTTAATTTATCATTCTCTTTAGCCTTTTCAAAACATTCATCAAAAGTTTTACATGGAATTACTTCAGCATCTGGATAAACTTCAAGCGCTGCTAAATGCGAATATGCTCCTGGGATGCCCTGGTAGAGAATTTTCATTTTAAGAGTTATATTCTAAAAGTTTTTTTAAAGCTAGATAATCTTCCATAGTATCTACACCTATAGGAGAAAATTTTGCTAAAGCTACATTTATTTTTATTTTATTTTCCATGGCTCTTAGCTGTTCCAGTCTATTTTTAATTTCATTTTTGGTTTGTTTCAAATTAACAATTTTTTTTAAAATTTCTGGCTTAAAAGCATATATTCCAATATGATGATAAATATTTATAATTTGATCATTTGCTATTCTTTTAAAATCTAATGCAATTGGAAAATTTTCATTTGTAATTTTATTTTTAGTGATAACCTTGACAACATTTTCTTCATTTAATTTTGATTTATTTTCAATTTCAGCTGCCATTGTTCCTATTTCTGGTTTGTTAATACTAATTAATTTATTAAGATGTTTAAGGTCATTTAAATCAATGTTTGGCTCGTCGCCCTGAAGGTTGATAATATAATCAATATCTATCAAATTTAATTTTTCAAAACATTCAAAAATTCTGTCAGAACCCGTTTTGTGTTTTTTGCTAGTTAAAATTGCTTTTCCTCCATTTAGATGTACATCATCTATAATTTCTTTGTCTTCTGTGGCAACATAAACATCTCCAATGTTGGCCTCTTTGGCTTTTTTAACCACATGGGAAATAATTGATATTCCATTAATTTTTAAAAGAGGTTTGCCAGGCAGTCTTTTGGCAGAAAGTCTTGATGGTATTAAAATTACTGTTTTAAACATTATATTGCTTGATAATTTATGCGTCCAAGAGACGCAAAGTGTTTAATTAAATATTTAAGCTTTTTAATAACTAACATGTTATATGAGTTAAAATAAATAATATAAATGAATTCTTTTGAAATAAATAAAATTATTACAGCAATTCTAGTAACAATATTGGTGGTTTTTGGTATTGGAAAAATATCAGATATAATTTTCGATAAAGATGACAAAAACATTGTTGCTTACAAAGTAGAAGCTCCCGAAGGAACGCCAGGCGAAGCAAGTGCTAACGAAACTAATGTTGATCTAAACGCTTTATTTGCAATGGCTGATGTAGCTCATGGGGAAAAAGTTTTTAAAAAATGTAAAGCATGTCACAGCATTAATGCTGATGGTGGAAATAAAATTGGACCAAAGTTATGGAATGTTATGTTTAGACCGGTTGGAGCAGTAGCTGATTATAAATACTCAAAAGCTCTGTCGTCTTATGGAAAAGAATGGAGCTGGGAAGAAATGAACGGGTTTTTAATTAAACCATCTAAATGGATAAAAGGAAATAAAATGGGATTTGCTGGAATAAAAGATGAAAGAGATAGAGCTTCAGTTATTTTATATCTAAATCAAAATAGTGACAATCCAAAACAACTACCTTAATTTTTCAAAACAATACAATAAAATACTTTTCTTAACATAAATTCTATTTAGTGCTTGTTGCCAGACTTTTGATTGTTTGCTAAAAAAAACCTCATTTGAAACTTCCGATCCTCTTGGCAAGCAATGGAGAAATATTGCGCTTGGTTTTAAATAACTCATAACTTTTGAAGTTACTTTAAATCTTTTAAAATCTTTTAATTTTTTAGATTTGTTTACTTTATCGTTCATGCTTATTACTTTGTCTGTAAATAAAACATCACTACTTTCAGCAGCTTTTTTAATATCGTTAAATATATTAATTTTTCCTTTGTTATTTTTTGCCCAACTCAGTAAATTTTTATTTGGTTCATATTTTTTTGGACAAGCAATATTTAATTTAAATGAGAATTTAACTGAAGCTTCAACCAAACTATTAATAACATTATTGTTAGCATCTCCAATCCAGCAGATTTGCAACTTTGAAATGGGTTTTTTCTTAATTTCTTCAATAGTAAAAACATCACTCAAAACTTGACTCGGATGTGAAGACGGGCTTAAGCCATTAATTATTGGAATAGTCATATATTTTTTGAATTCTTCTAATTTTTTATCACTATCTGTTCTAAGCATAAATGCATTTCCAAAAGTAGATATAATTTTTGCTGTGTCTTCTAAACTTTCACTTCCCTTACCTAAATGGAGTTCGTCAGGCCTTAAAGTAAGCGCTCTTCCATTAAGTTGCTTGATGGCAGTATAAAAACTTAATCTTGTTCTTAAACTTGATTTTTCAAACATTTGAATTAA
>CAZAGV010000098.1:0-3072 GCA_964484975.1 uncultured Candidatus Pelagibacter sp. | reverse complement strand
GCTGTATCTTTATAAGGGTCTCCTACTGTATCTCCGGTAACAGCAGCTTTGTGAGCTTCTGAACCTTTCCCACCAAAATTTCCATCTTCTATATATTTTTTTGCATTATCCCAAGCTCCACCACCTGCTGTCATTGATATGGCAACAAATAATCCTGTAATAATTACCCCTAGCAACATAGCTCCTACTGAAGATAATGCGGCTACTTGACCACCTATAGGTAATATGAATAAATATAATACAATTGGAGATAATACCGGAAGTAAAGATGGTACTATCATTTCTTTTATTGCAGCTTTGGTTAATAAATCAACTAATCTACCATAATCTGGTTTTGCTTTTCTCTTCATAATACCTGGAATTTTTTTAAACTGCCTTCTTACTTCTAGAACGACTGCGCCTCCTGCTCTTCCTACTGCCTGCATACCCATTGAACCAAATAGATATGGTAGCATTCCTCCTACTAATAACCCAACAACTACAAAAGGATTTGATAAATCAAATGTTACAACAATTCCTTCAAGTTTTGATCCTGCAACTTTTGAAAAATGTCTAATATCTTCCGTGTAAGCAGCAAATAAAACTAGAGCTCCTAAACCAGCTGATCCAATAGCATAACCTTTTGTAACAGCTTTAGTTGTGTTACCAACAGCATCTAATGCATCTGTAGTTTTTCTAACATTTTTTGGTAAATTAGACATTTCAGCAATCCCGCCAGCATTATCTGTTACAGGACCATATGCGTCTAGAGCAACAACCATGCCTGCTAATGCCAACATTGTTGTTACTGCAATTGCTATTCCAAAAAGTCCAGCAATATAATTTGTTAGTAGTATTCCGCCAACAATAATTAAAGCTGGAATTGCTGTAGCTTCCATTGAGACTGCTAAACCTTGAATAACATTTGTTCCATGGCCTGTTGTTGATGAAGAAGCAACACTTCTGACAGGTCTATAATTAGTTCCAGTATAATATTCTGTTACCCAAATTAATAATCCAGTTATAACAAGCCCTACCACTCCGCAAACATATAAACTCATTCCAGAAAATGATTTATTATATATTAAATAAGTATTTTCTAATCCCAAAACATAATCTGTAATTGGGTATAAAATTATTAATGATGTAACAGCTGTAACAACAAAGCCTTTATATAAAGCAGCCATAATGTTTTTAGATTTTCCTAATTTAACAAAAAATGTTCCAATGATAGAAGTTAATATGCAAGCACCCCCAATAGACAAAGGGTAAACCATCATATTAAGATCTCCATGAAAAAATATTGAAGATAAAACCATAGTAGCAACTATTGTCACTGCGTATGTTTCAAATAAGTCAGCTGCCATGCCGGCACAATCGCCTACGTTATCACCTACGTTATCTGCTATTACAGCAGGATTTCTAGGGTCATCTTCTGGAATACCAGCTTCTACTTTTCCAACTAAATCTGCGCCAACATCTGCACCTTTAGTAAAAATTCCGCCACCAAGCCTAGCAAAAATTGAAATCAGAGATGCACCAAATCCTAATGCAACTAAAGCATTTACGATCTCTCTTTCTTCAACTCCAAATGACAATAGTAAATAATAATAAACTGCAATTGCTAAAAGAGCCAAGCCAGCAACCAGCATTCCTGTAACAGCACCTGATTTAAATGCTATTGAAAGTCCTTGAGATAATCCTTTTCTTGAAGCTTCTGCCGTTCTAACATTTGCCTGTACTGATACAAGCATACCAACATACCCAGCAATTCCTGATAATGTAGCTCCTATCAAATATCCTAAACCAACTAAAATGCTAAATGCAAAACTAATAATAACTAATACAACTACTCCAACTATAGCGATTGTTTTATACTGTCTATTTAAATAAGCTTTTGCTCCAACTTGTATTGCAGATGCAATTTCTTGCATTTTGCTATTCCCAGCGCTTGAGTTTAAAATATTTTTTCCTGTAAAATATCCATAAACGATTGATAGTAAACCTGCCAAAATAATAAGTTGAAGTATATTTGATACTGAAGCTTCCATAATTCCTTTAATTGTTAGTATTTAGTAAATATTAAAAAACGGACATTACAAAAAAAAGAATAAAAGGCAATATTTAACTTATTAAAACTTATGCGAATAACCTCTAAAATTAGTTAAATTTTGAGGCTTATTGTCCAGTTTTATTAAATTCTTTTTATAACCATTATTTATCTTACCAATTATTGTAATTTTTTGATTCATTTTTTTTCCAATTGATTTGATTAATAATCGATTTTCTTTAGGAGCTGTAAATAGTATCTGATAGTCATCTCCATGAAACAAGTATTGAATCTTTTTTTTGTTATTTTCTTTTAAATAATCTTCCAGATTTTTTGAAATAGGAATTTTATTAACATCTATTTCAAAAGATAATTTTTGCATATTAATAAGTTTATTCATATCAGAAATTAACCCATCTGATATATCCATAGATGTATTTGCAAATTTATGTATTTTCTTATGAATTTTATAAGGCAAATCAGGACAATAAAATTGATTAATAAAATATTTTTTTAATTTTGAATTAATTTTAATATTATTTTTAATTACTTTTAAACCAAGGAAGCTATCACCTATATTTCCTGTAACGTATATATCATCATTTAATCTAGCTTTATTTCTTTCAACAATAATTTTTGAAAATCCAATAGTTGTTATAGAAAAAGAAACTTTATTAGAATTAGTAGTGTCACCGCCTGATAGTTTTAAATTATATTTTTTTTGTTCTTGATTTAATGATTTTGAAATCAATTTTAAGTTCTTTTTTGTAAAATTGATTTCATTGCCGCTACCAGAAATTAAATAATATTCAGGTTTAACACCTTTGGCTATTAAGTCAGAAATTGATGATCTTAAGACTTTTTTTATTACTAAATTTGGATATTTAAAATTAGGAAAATGTACACCTTCATTATATGTATCAACAGATACTGCTAATTTGTTTTTCTTATCAAAAAAAACATCATCATTTAATTTTTTTGCGCCTGAATTGTTATTGGAGATTTTTTGAAAATAATTTTTTATTAATTCAAATTCATCCATT
>CAZAGV010000097.1:0-3164 GCA_964484975.1 uncultured Candidatus Pelagibacter sp. | reverse complement strand
ATGTTATGTTTAAAGTCTCAGTTCATAATGAAGAAGAAATGAAGAAGTTCGCTTCCGGTAATAATCCAATAGCAAAACCTATTTTCGATGAATGTGTCGAAGTTGTTCAAATGTATGAATTGAACAAAGTTAATCTATAAGGGTTAATAAAAATGACTGGGTATGCAATTACTCAAATTGAAGTAACTAATCCTGAAGACTACAAAGAATATTTAGCAAAAGTCACAGATATAGTTACAAAATTTGGTGGGGAATATTTGGTAAGAGGTGGCGAATTTCAATGCTTCGAAGGAGAATGGAAATATCCTAGAACAGTGGTGATTAAATTTCCTTCTTATGAAAAAGCTTTGGAATGGTATAACTCTGAAGAATACAAACCGATAAGACAGATACGGTTAGATAATTCTGTTGGAAATTTTATAATAGTTAAAGGAGCATAAAAATATGTCAATAATAGAAAAAATGACCAAAATTATTAATGAAGGAGATGTGGCTGCAGGTGAACAAATGATACATGATGATTATCAGTTTTTAATGCATTCATCTGGAAACAAATTAGGTAAACAAGATATTTTAAAATGGCTAGGTATGAAAGATGTTAAAAAAGAAAAAGTTAGAGTTCTTTTTGAAAATGATGAAGTTGGATTTGAACATGCGTTTGTAAGTTACAAAGATGGTAATAAAGAAGCAGTTATGACTTATTACAAATATAAAGATGGAAAAATTGCTTACATGGAAACTGGAGCAACAAAACTTCCAAAGTAATGAGTAAAGTAATTGGTTTTGTTATGGTTGGAACTAATGACCTTGAGAAGTCAAGTAAGTTTTATGATTCAGTCCTGGTTCATCTTGGAATGAAAAGAGTTACCATAACTGAAAGATATATTGGCTATGGTCATTCAAGCGAAGATAGTGGAGTAAAATTTTATATTACAAAACCACATAATAAAGAAAATGCTAATGCAGGAAACGGTACAATGGTTGCCTTGTCAGCTGAAACAAAAGAAGCAGTAGATAAATTTCATAAAACAGCATTAGAAAATGGCGCTACTGATGAAGGAGCTCCAGGGCCAAGATCTGATGGAAATTATTATGGCTATATACGCGATCAAGACGGTAATAAAATTACAGCAAGATGTCTTTTAAGTTAAATGACTAATATTACAGCTTATATAATTTTAATAGTCGCAGTAGTTTTAGGAACTGCATCTAATGGTTTTGCTAAAGGGGCTCAAGGTTTTGCTTTATTAGTTCCAAGCATTTTAACTGCAGTAACTATAGTTGGATGTATGTACACATTATCGCTTGTTATGAAAACAATTCCAGTTGGAATTACTTATGCATCATTTGCAGGGTTATGTATTATTGCAACTACAATAGTTGGAATGTACAAGTTTAATCAGATGCCTGATTTTTATACAATCGTTGGTCTTGTTTTAATTATAGCTGGTGTATTAATTGTTAACTTGTTAGGAAAAGCTAATTAATATGAAACCATTCACTGGATATATTTTTTTATTTATTGCTATATCATGCGGAATAACTGCAAATAGTTTAGCAAAAATATCTGATGGGTTTTCAAAATTAACACCAACTGTTGCTTGTTTACTTTTAATGTGTGTAACGATGTTTTCACTAGCAAAAGGAATGTCTGCACTTCCAGTTGGCTTTGCCTACGCCACTTACAGCGCAATTACAGTTGCATCAATACTTATATTTGGAATTATTAAATATAACCAGATGCCAAATGCATATGGTTTAATTGGAATTATTTTAATTATAGCTGGGGTCTTAATTGTAAATTTACTAGGCAAAGTAAATTAAATTTAACAGAAGGAGAAAAATATGTCTGAACTAATAGCGTTCATTGGTGTTGGTAATATGGGTAATCCAATGGCTCATAATTTAGTCAAAGCAGGAAAAAAAGTTAAAGTTTTTGATGTTTCAAAAAATATGATTGAAAAAGCAAAAGAAAAAAAATTAGATGTTGTGGATAATTTAGATGATTTAATTACAAGTGAAGTAACAGCTGTAATAACAATGCTACCTGAGGGTAAAAATTCAAAAGAAGTTTATTTGGGAGATAAAGGTATAATCAATAAAGTATCTAAAAATTGTCTTCTTATTGATTGTTCTACAATTGATATTCAAACATCAATTGAGATAGGAAAAAAAGCTACCGAAAAAGGAATTAAAATGATTGACGCTCCCGTCAGTGGTGGAGTTATGGGTGCTGAAAAAGCAACTTTAAACATTATGGTTGGGGGAACTAAAGAAGCTTTTGATCTTGCTCTGCCATTATTAAAAATAATGGGTAGAAATATATTTCATGCTGGAGATCTCGGGAGTGGCAATGGAGCAAAAATTTGTAACAACATGTCCTTAGGAATAACAATGATTGCAGCTTCTGAATCTTTGATGTTGGCTAAAAGATTAAACATAGATATTAAAAAAGTTCATAAAATTATGAAAAATGCTTCAGGAAATAGTTGGCCAATTTCAGTTTACCCTCCTCTACCTGGACTAATAGAAGGAACACCATCTAATAATAATTATCGAGCAGGATTTTCTGCAGGTATGATGAATAAAGATTTAAAATTAGCTAATGAATGTGCAAAACAAGTAAATGCATCTACTCCACTTGCGAATATGGCTTTAGAAATTTACAATAAATTTTGTGAAGAAGGTAATGACACTAAAGATTTCTCTGCAATATCAAAAGTTATTGGTGGTGACGCTTGGAATTATCCAATTGATTAATTACTTGTAAATTTCATCGACCTCAACGCCATAAGCTTCTACTAATTTATTATTCTGATTAGCTATTCCCATGACATCAATCATTTCTTTGATCATCTCTTCAGTTGCACCTTTTTTCTTTGCAGCAAAAGTATGAGATTTAGTGCAATACTCACAGCTATTTGTCATTGAAACCGCAACATAAATTAATTCTTTAGTTACAGGATCTAATGCACCTGCTTTCATAACTTGTTTCAATGAATTCCAAGTTCTTTCTAAAGTTTCTGGACTATTTGCAAGGTATTTCCAAAAATTTGGAACTTCTGTAATTTTTCTTGCACTTTTTATCTCATCAAAAACTTCTTTAACTTTTCCTGTAGCTTCATTTTCTGAAATTGGTTTAAACATTGGCATTTTCCCTCCTT
>CAZAGV010000096.1:0-3485 GCA_964484975.1 uncultured Candidatus Pelagibacter sp. | reverse complement strand
GAAGTTGGCACCATAGATTGACCAGCAGATCTTGCTCGTCTTGGATCTTTATGAGAGTTGTCCAATAGTCTTTGATCGGTTGTATATGAATGAATAGTTGTCATGAAACCTTTTTCTATTTTAAATTCTTTATTTAAAATGTATGCAACTGGTGCAAGACAATTGGTAGTACAAGAAGCAGCAGAAATTATTGAATCACTTTTACTAATCGATTTGTGATTTACACCATATACAATAGTTTTATCAGCATTTTTACAAGGTGCAGAAACAATAACTTTTTTTGCACCATTTTTTATGTGAGCATTAAGTTTATCTTTTGAATTAAATTTTCCTGTACATTCCAAGACATAATCTACACCAAATTTCTTCCATTTAATTTCATTTAAATTTGAATGTTGTGAGAATGTAATTTTTTTACCATTTATATTTAAGTAGTTATCTCCATATTTAATTTCACAATTAAATTTTCCATGAATAGAGTCATACTTTAATAATGAGGAGACAACCTCAGAGTTTGATCTACTGTTGATGTGTTTAATTTCTATTTTATTATTATTATTTTCAATCAATGATCTGATGATCATTCTTCCTATTCTACCCAAACCATTAATACCAATTTTTACTGTCATGCTTATGTATTTATCATTTCCTTAACTTTTTTTACTATATTTTTAGTCGTTAAACCAAAGTGTTCATATATTTTTTGATAAGGAGCGCTTTTTCCAAAATCATCTATTCCAAAAGCAATTCCATTTTCACCTACATACTTTTTCCAATAATCAGTTGTAGATGCTTCGATTGAAATCTTATGTTTTGTTTCATTTAAAATTTTAAATTTATACTCTTTTTTTTGTATATCAAATAATTCGTGACATGGCATGGATATAACTTTTGAATATATGTTTTCTGTGGCTAATTTTTGACTAACCTCAATCGCCAAATTAACTTCAGAGCCAGTAGCCAATATAGTTAGATCAATTTCACTTTTTGTTCTTGATATTTCATAAGCACCAGCCGAACATTTGTTTTCTTTTGTAAACTCTTTTCTAATAGGATCAACCTTTTGTCTGCTTACGGCAATTATACTAGGAGTGCCATCAAATGATATGGCATGATCCCAACATTCAAAAGTTTCAGCAGTATCTGCTGGTCTAAAAACATTTAAATTTGGAATAGATCTTAGTCCAGCCAATTGTTCTATAGGTTGATGAGTTGGACCATCTTCTCCAAGTCCGATTGAGTCATGACTCATTACATAAATTACTTTTTGTTTCATTATAGCAGCTAATCTTATTGATGGTTTACAATAGTCACTAAAAATTAAAAAAGTTCCGCCATATGGAATTAATTCACTGTGCAGCGCAAGGCCATTCATTATTCCACACATTGCATGTTCCCTCACTCCATAATGAATATAATTTCCTTTAAAATTTCCTGGTTTGATTATTTGGTGGTTTTTTGTTTTTGTATTATTTGAACCGGAGAGATCTGCCGAACCTCCTATAATATTAGGAATTTTTTTTATCAAGAAACTTAATATTTTCTCAGATGATTTTCTGGTACCCATAGTTTCGGATTCATTAATTGCATTTTGTTTTTCTTTATAATCCCTTAAAGATTTATTTTTTAAAAAAGAAGAGTAAAAAATTTTTTTACTATTTTTTTTATTCCATTTTTCTGCTTCTTTAATTCCTTTACTTCCAATTTTTCTCCATTCATCAAGTATATTTTTTGGTATTTCAAAAGGAGGATGATTCCATTTTAATTTTTTTCTTACTAATTTTATTTCATCTTCACCAAGAGGACTACCATGAGCAGATGCTTTTCCTGATTTATTAGGTGAACCAAAGCCAATAATAGTTTTGCAAGATATCACTGTAGGTTTTTTTGCTTTTTGCGCTTTCTTAAGCGCTCTAGATATTTGTTTTTCGTTATGACCATCTATTAAAATATAATCCCATCCATAACTTTCAAATCTTTTTTTAAAATTGTCAGATACCGCAAGGTTAGTTGGTCCATCAATTGATATAGAGTTATTGTCAAACAGCATGATTAGATTTTTTAATTTTAAATGACCTGCTAGACTTAAAGCCTCATGACTTATACCTTCCATTAAGCATCCATCACCAGCCAAAACATATGTTTTATGGTTAATTATATCTTTACCAAGTTTATTTTTTAAAATTTCTTCAGCAATTGCAAAACCAACTGAGTTTGCAATCCCTTGTCCAAGCGGGCCAGTTGTTGTCTCAATGCCAGTTCCTGGATGATATTCAGGATGACCAGCACAAATAGAGTTTAATTGCCTAAATTTTTTAATATCGTTTAATGAAATACTTTTATACCCAGTTAAATATAATAAAGAATAAAGTAGCATAGAGCCATGACCTGCAGACAAAACAAATCTATCTCTATTAAGCCAATTTGGATTTTTTGGATTAAATTTCAGAAAATTTTTGAACAATACAGTTGCCACGTCTGCCATTCCCATCGGCATGCCTGGGTGTCCAGAGTTAGCTTTTTGCACAGCATCCATAGACAAAAACCTTATTGCATTGGATAAATCTTTATTATTTTTGTTCAAAAATATCCTATATAGACTTGGGTGAATCAATTTATTATTATATCAATATATATATGAATTCTATCCACGAAAAAGAAAAAAAACTTGAAGAAGCTTTAGAAAAGTTAAATTTAGTAAATCCTCAAAATTTAAATTTAAAAGAAACTATTTCAAATTTAGACCAACAAAAAAATCAATTAGAAATTGAAAAAAATGAACTAGAAATAAGATATGATGAACTTCAACAAAATTATCAAAAACTCAAGTCAAAAATTGACGAGTTAAACGACCAAAAAGAAATGGAAACGAAAAAAGAATTAGAATTCTCAGATAAAATTGATGAATTAAATCAAGAAACAGATAGTTTATTAGAAGAGATAGATAAATGGCAAATGTAAATATAAAATTTAATAATAAAGAATTTTTATTGTCATGTGAAGACGGACAAGAAGAACATTTGGAAGAACTTTCATCTCATTTAAATGAAAAATTTAATAAATTAAAGTCCACATTGGGAAATATTGGAGAAAATAAACTTTTATTAATTACATCCATTACTACTATGGATGAATACTTTGAAACTAAAAAAAAAATAGATTTAAAAATTGAAGAATTAAAGAGTTTAACTGAAAAATTTAAAGAATTAAAATCTCTTGTATACGAGTATAAAGAAAAAAAAGAAAATGAGATTAGTAATTTAAATGAGGAACAAAATAAACTAAAAGATCAATTAGATGAGAATAAATTAGATTACGAGAAAGTTATTGAAAAGGCAGCTGATCAAATAGAGAATTTTTTAACAAAAATTGATTCTAAAAATCCATTGCAGTAAGACCTGTGATAAAATCTAAAATAAGAAAAAAAATATTAGACATTAGAGAAAAAAAAAATAATAAAAATATTAAATTATCTTTTTCAAAAA
>CAZAGV010000095.1:0-3563 GCA_964484975.1 uncultured Candidatus Pelagibacter sp. | reverse complement strand
TTTTTAGAAGCTGCTGAAGAGTTTGGTTATAAAAAAACAGAAGATTTTAATACTGGAAATAATGAAGGAATGGGTTATTTTCCTTTCACTGTTAAAAATGGTTTTAGATGCAGTACAGCAGTTGGATATTTAAATCCTGTTAAAAAAAGAAAAAACTTAAAAATTATTACCAATGCTCATATAAAAAATATTGATTTTGAAAATAAAAAAGCAAATAATGTAAATTACTGGATTGATAATGAATTATTTTCTGTAAAAGCAAACAGAGAAATAATTTTAAGTGCAGGAACAATAGGTTCACCGCATATTTTGCAAGCATCAGGAATTGGTCCTGGTAAACTTTTAAAAGACAACAACATAGAAATAATTAAAGATCATTCTGGAGTAGGTGCAGATCTTACAGATCATTTAATGTTAAGACCAGTTTATAAAATAAAAAATTTAGAAACATTAAATGATATTTATTACAGTATTCCAAAAAAAATATTAACTGGATTAAAATTCTTTTTATTTAGAAAAGGACCTTTAGCCGTTGGTGCAAGTTATGGATGTGGTTTCATAAAAAGTGATCCTCATCTTGAAACTCCAAATTTACAGTTTCATTTATCTCCAGCTAGTACTGATTTATTAGGAAAATCATCTCTTCATAAATTTCCAGCTTTTACCCCAACTATTACAAATGTTAGACCCACTAGTAGAGGATCAATAGAACTAAAATCTCCTGATACAAGAATTGCTCCAAAAATAAAAATGAACTACTTATCAACCGATGAAGATAGAAATATTGCAGGTAAATCAATTAAGATTGTTAGAAATATAGTTATGAAATCAAAAGCTTACAAGCCGTATGAACCAGAAGAGTTAAGACCTGGTATTAATGTTACTGACAATGAAACCCTTGCAACAGAAGCTGGAAAATTTGCTAACACAATATTTCATCCAGTGAGTACTTGTAGAATGGGGAATGATGAAACTGCAGTTGTAAATGATAGACTTGTAGCTCATGGTTTATCAAACTTAAGAATTGTTGATGCTTCAGTTATGCCTCATATAACTTCAGGAAATACTAATGCACCAACTATTATGATTGCCGAAAAAGCAGCAGACATGATAATAGAAGATACTAAATTATGACCGATCAAATTTTAATTTTTTTCCAAATTGTATTTATTGATCTAGTTCTAGCTGGAGATAATGCGATTATTATTGGTATGGTTGCTTCCCAGTTTCCAGTTGAACAAAGAAAAAAGATTATTTTTTGGGGTATAGCTGCAGCAGTAATCCTTAGAATTATTTTTACCTTAATAACTGCATACTTACTTCAAATTACAGGACTAAGATTAATTGGTGGAATATTGTTACTTTATATTTGTTATAAATTATATGTTGATGTTATTAAAATTAATAATGAAGAAAAAAAAGATATTAAAGTTGATAATTCAACATTTTTAAAAGCAATCACTACAGTTATAATTGCCGATGTTACTATGAGCTTAGACAATGTTCTTGGTGTAGCTGGTGCAGCAAGAGATCATTACACATTGTTAATTTTTGGATTAATACTTTCTATCGCTTTAATGGCAACAGCAGCAACTTTGATTTCTGGTTGGATAAAAAAATATAGATGGATTGGTTGGCTTGGATTATTAGCAATTTTGGCTGTAGCTATAGAGTTGATTTATACAGATATAAAGTTATTTATATAAAATGTATTTAAACAAATATAATTTAAAAAATAAAATTGCATTAGTTACTGGAGCTGGAAAAGGTCTTGGAAAAGCTTGTGCAATTGCCCTCGCTGAAGCAGGAGCTAATCTAGTAATTATTAGTCGAACCAAAAAAGACTTAGATCAAGTTTCAAAAATAGCAAAAAGATTTAAAGTTAAATGCAAATCTTACGTATGTGACATAACCAATTATAATGAAATTAAAAAAATTATTAACAGTCAATCAAGAATAGATATTTTAATTAATAACGCAGGCACAAATATTCCAGAATATTTTGAAAAAGTAAAAAGAGAAAATATGGAATATCTGGTTAAAATTAATACTGTGGCTTCTTTTAATCTTGCACAACTATGTGCTTTAAAAATGATCAAAGCAAAAAATAGAAAAAGAACTGGTGGATCAATTGTTAACATGTCTTCTCAAATGGGTCATGTAAGTGGTCCAAAAAGAAGTGTTTATAGTATGACTAAATTTGGCCTTGAAGGTTTAACTAAAGGTATGGCCTTAGATCTAGCAAAATACAATATTAGAGTAAACACAGTTTGCCCTACTTTTGTTGTTACACCAATGACTAAAAAATTTCTTAAAGATAAAAAATTTAAACGTGACATGCTAAGGAGTATACCGCTTGGTAGGTTTGCCGAAATGTCAGAAATTTCTTCAGCAGTTGTTTTTTTAGCTTCTGATGCTGCGTCAATGATAACTGGAACTTCATTACTAGTAGATGGTGGATGGACAGCAAGATAATTAAGTTTTCAATATTATTATTTTTTTTATCGATTAAAGCTTATGCAGTTGAGTTTAATGGTAAATTTATACAAGGTCATTTTATTATAGGTAAAACTGACCCTACATTCAGGGTGATTATTGATAAAAAAGAAATTAAAGTTTCAAAAGAAGGATATTTTGCATTTGGTATAGATAAAGATAGAAAATATGATGTTGTGATAAAACTTTTAAATGAAGAACAAACAAAAAAAATTGTAAAAAAAGTTCAAAAAAGAAAATATAATATTCAAAGAATAGATGGTCTTGAAGAAAAGAAAGTAACACCACCCGAAGAAGTATATGATAGAATTAAAAAAGAAAATAAACTTATAGCTGAAGCAAGAGAAATAAATTCAGATTTAGATTTTTTTAAGGATAAATTCATTTTACCATTAGAAAATGCAATAATCACTGGTGTCTATGGAAGTCAAAGAATATTAAATGGTAAACCACGTTGGCCACATTATGGAGTTGATTTTGCAGGTGATCTTGGAACACCTATAAAGGCCATGGCTGATGGTATTGTTACATTAGCAGAAGATGATTTATATTTTACTGGTGCAACTTTAATTTTTGATCATGGCCATGGAATTTCAACTTTATATATGCATTTAGATGAAATCTTTGTTGAAAAAGGTGATATCGTTAAACAAGGAGATGTAATTGGAACAGTTGGTTCAAGTGGTAGATCTACAGGTCCTCATTTAGACGTAAGGTTAAATTGGTTTGGAACCAGACTAGATCCAGCAACTGTTTTGGATATAAACTAATGGGTCTTCATTTTTCAAAAGAAGAATTTGCATCAAGAAAAGCAAAAGTTTTAAAATTAATGAAAGAGCAAAATTTAGATGCTCTACTTATGTTTAGACAAGAGTCTATGTATTGGCTAACTGGTTATGACACATTTGGTTATGTTTTTTTTCAAACTTTAATACTAGATCAAAAAGGAAATGTTGTATTGTTAACTAGAGCACCTGATTTAAGACAAGCACAAAATACATCTAATATAGAAGATATAAGAATATGGGTTGATAAAGATGGATCAAATCCAACTAATGATCTTAAAA
>CAZAGV010000094.1:0-3857 GCA_964484975.1 uncultured Candidatus Pelagibacter sp. | reverse complement strand
TTTTCCATAGCTCTAGCCAATCTTTCTCTAAATGGATTGTCATCATCAACTATGATTAGTGATTTATCCTCAAATTCACTAATGTTTTTAATATTTTCTCTCCCTGTCATAAATCGAATATGGCAATTAATAAATTAATTTCAATAACATTATTTACTTTACTTTAGTGATCATATCCCATAAATGCTGATTTTATGAAATGTGCATAACTGTTATGCAGGTTTTTTTTGTTAAATTTTTTTTGGGGAAACTATATGCAAAAATTTAAAACAGTTGAGGAATTAATAAATCAACTGAAACCAAGTGAGCCAATATATTGTATAAGAAAAAAATCTATACAATTAGCATCCAAGTTTTTTCAAAATAAATTTCCAGGAAAGATTTTATACGCTGTAAAAACAAATCCTAATCAATTTGTTTTAAAAACAATAATTGAAAGTGGTATTAAAAATTTTGATGTAGCTTCAATTAATGAAATAAAAACTATTAGAGATATTGATAAATCAGCTAAGTGTGCATATATGCACACTATAAAAAGTAGAGAAAGTATTAAAGAAGCATATTTCAAATATGATGTTAAAGCTTATTCATTAGACTCGAAAGATGAATTAATAAAAATTATTGAAAGCACAAATCAAGCAAAAGATCTTGAATTATTTGTTAGAGTTGCAGTTTCAAATGAACATGCTGAGATTGATTTGTCAAAAAAATTTGGCGCTATACCATCAGAGGCAGCGGGTTTGCTTAGACTGACAAAACAGTATGCAAAAAAAATAGGATTAAGTTTTCATGTAGGGTCACAATGTATGCATCCTATATCTTATTCAAAGGGAATTGCTGAAATTGGGAATATAATAAAGCGTACAAAAATAATTCCAAACTTTATTAATGTAGGCGGTGGCTTCCCTACAATTTATCCAGATTTAGTTCCTCAATCTATTCAGAGTTATTTTGAAGAAATTAAAAGCTCACTAGAAAATTTAAAATTAGAAAAACTACCTGAGATAATTTGTGAACCTGGCAGAGCAATTGTTGCAGAAAGTGGATCAACAATTGTTAGAGTGAATTTAAGAAAAAAACAAAAACTTCATATAAATGATGGAACTTATGGAACGTTGTTTGACGCAGGATTTCCTAATATTGTTTATCCATCAAAATTAATTACAAATGGAAGAATTATTTCAAAAAAATTAAACGCTTTCGATTTTTATGGTCCAACCTGCGATAGTATGGATTATATGAAAGGACCTTTTATTCTACCAAACAATATTAAAGAAAATGATTATATTGAACTTGGACAACTTGGGGCTTATGGTTTAACTTTCAGAACGGATTTTAATGGTCTTTATTCAAATAACATATTTGAAGTAGAAGACAGTCCAATAATGACGATGTATAACAAAGAAATTGAAAAACAATTTCTTGTTGCTTAAATGTCCAATAAAAAGAATTTAGGACATAATATTAAAAAAGATTTGCTTAAATCTCCAATAGAACACATTGATATAACTTCATTCGATGCAAGAAAAATAATTACATCAATGGAAAAGATGTCTTTTGTTTCAAGAGAAACCGCAAACGCAGCTAATATATTTAACGAAATGATTAAAGATAAACAATGTACTATTTTTTTAACTTTAGCTGGATCTACTTCTGCTGCTGGATGTATGCATGTTTATAGAGATATGATTAAATACAATATGGTTGATGCAATTGTTGCCACTGGAGCATCAATTATTGATATGGATTTCTTTGAGGCTCTAGGATTCAAGCATTACCAGGGTTCACAATTTCAGGATGATACTGAGTTGAGGAAAAACTATATTGATAGAATATATGATACATACATTGATGAAGAAGAACTTCAAATGTGCGATAAAACAATATGCGAAATAGCAGATAAGTTGCAGCCAAGAAGCTACACATCGAGAGAGTTTATTAATGAAATCGGTAAATATTTAAAAAATAATGCAAAAAAAAAAGGTTCATTAATTGAAACTGCATATGACAACAATGTTCCAATTTTTTGTCCAGCTTTTACCGATTCAAGTGCTGGATTTGGATTAGTAATGCACCAAGAAAAAAATCCAAAACAGCATATCACAATAGATTCAATTAGAGAATTTCGCGAACTAACTGAAATCAAAATTAGATCAAAAGAATCTGGATTGTTTATGATTGGAGGAGGCGTTCCAAAAAATTTTATCCAAGATACAGTTATTTGTGCTGAACTTTTAGGAAAAGAAGTAGGTATGCACAAATATGCAGTACAAATAACTGTTGCAGATTCAAGAGATGGTGCGTGTAGTAGCTCTACGTTAAAAGAAGCAAGTTCTTGGGGAAAGGTTGATCTAAGCAAAGAACAAATGGTTTTTGCTGAGGCAACTAGTGTTCTTCCTTTAATTGCAAGTGATGCTTATCACAATGGTGAATGGAAAAATAGACCAAGAAAAAATTTTTCAAAAATATTTGGGTAAAAATTGAATTACTTATCTAATAAACGGGGATTTCTTGGAATTGATAACAAATTTAAAGTTAAAGAAAAAGCTATAGTTGTTCCATTTGGTTTAGAAAAAACAGTTAGTTATGGTGGAGGAACAAAAAATGGTCCAAAAGAAATTATTAAGGCTTCACATCAAGTTGAATTATATGATGAAGAATTAAACTGTGAACCTTATAAAAAAATTGGAATTAAAACTCTAAAACCTTTCAAAATAGATAAAAACATAAATAAAGCGTTAAAAAAAATGTCAAGAATAAATGAAAAAATTTTAAATAATAAAATTTTTCCTTTAACTCTTGGCGGTGAACACTCAATAACACCTGGTTGTATAACACCATTTACAAAAAAATATAAGAAATTATGTTTATTGCACTTTGATGCACATGCAGATCTAAGAGAAAGCTATAATGGTGAAAAATTTTCACATGCCTCAGCAATAAGGAGATGTTTAGATTATAAAAATGTTTCGGTAATATCTTTTGGTATTAGAAATATATCTCAAAGCGAAATACCCTATTTAAAAAAAAATTCCTCAAGAATTAATATTTTTTGGGCAAAAGATAAAGGCAAATGGAATTTAAATAAATTTAAAAAAATGATTAAAAATAAAACTGTTTATATGACCTTTGATGTAGATGGATTTGATTCAAGCATTATGCCTGCAACTGGAACTCCAGAACCAGGTGGACTTTTTTGGGACGAAACTTTAAAAATAATTAAAATAGCTATTAAAAATTCAAATATTGTTGGAGCTGATATAAATGAGCTTGCACCAATAAAAGGATTCAATTCATACAACTTTCTAGTAGCTAAATTAGCTTATAAAATTTTATCTTATAAATTTTTATATAAATAATTATTAAACAGTTTTAGCAGTTCCTAGTAATAGTCTAAATGGAATTAACATTGCTAGTGCAACAAAAATTTTAACTGACAAATCGCCTAAAGAAAGAGTAAACCATGGCACTACTGTTCCATAAAAAGATATTGAAAAGAATAAAAAAGTATCAACTGTAGAACCAATTAAAGAAGATGCTAACGGTGCTACAAACCATTTTTTTTTTCTAAGCTGATCAAAAATTTGTACATCTAACAATTGTGCAACTATAAAAGCTGTTCCTGAACCAATTGCAATTCTTATTGAAATTAAATCTGCAAAATTTGTAGAAAATACAAGCGTAAAAGAGACACCAATAGCAAAGCCTATATATACAATTTTCCTTGCTATTATTTTTCCATAAAATTTATTTGCAATATCAGTGATCAAAAAAGCTACTGGATAACTAAATGCTCCATAAGTTAATATTTCATTTAAACCAAAATAATTTATTGGAAACTGAACTAAATAATTAGA
>CAZAGV010000093.1:0-3891 GCA_964484975.1 uncultured Candidatus Pelagibacter sp. | reverse complement strand
CTGGTGTTACAATTTTTTAATTTATGAAAAAACTTTTAGGGATCGTGGTTCTGGGCTTGTTGTGGTGTAGTTCTAACACTGTAGAAGTTGAAAAAGTTCTTAAGAAAATGTAAAGAGACTCGATTAGAATTTTTTTGGTTTATTGCTTGTTATTTTTCCCAATTAAATCTTGGAAAAGTTTCAAATGCTCTAATAATACTTTCAGACCAACTGTTAGCAATAGTTGAATATTCGGGATCATTTAACTTGAATTTTTTTTGATATACTGGTTCAATTATCCCTTTTTTATAAACAACAAAATCAATAGGAGGGCCAACTCTTAAATCGGTTCTTATTGTAGAGTCCATTGATATCAAAGCACAGCGAGAAGCATCACCTAAAGAAATTTCAGGTGTTAAAACTCGATCTAATATGGGTTTGCCATAATTTATTTCACCAATAATCAAATAAGGTTTTGTGTCAGAAGGTTTTATATAATTGCCCTGAGGATAAACTAAAAAAATTTCAGATTTCTGATTTTTGATTTGACCTCCTATAATATAAGAAGATCCTAACTGCATCACTTCTTCGTTTATGCCATGAGGAGAAGAATGTTTAACAGTAAGCCTGCCGATATAGCTTGCAACTTCTTCAATGTTTTCACAGGTATTTAAACTAGTAACGGGGTTTTTTGATTTTAGATCTTTTTTAATAGAAGCATATACCGCTTGGGAAGTTGACAAATTTCCGGCAGTGACGATGACTAAATTTCTATCACCAACAGCATAATTTAGCATTTTACTGTATGTGCTGATATTATCTAGACCTGCATTTGTTCGAGAGTCGGAAGCAAAAATCATTCCTTCATTGACATTAATTCCTATACAATAAGTCATTTATAGTTATCTATAGTAAAAATATTAAAATTAAAGTTTAATTTAAGAAAATTATTCAGTTTTTTTGCGTGTTTTTGATATTTTATTATGTTTTAATGATGAATGTCAAAAATCTCTTGGAAAGAGTATAAGACTGGAAATGTATATGATGAATATGTAGACCCTACACAAAATTTAAGATCAACAAATAAAAAAATTTCTGAATTTATAGCCAAGTACACAAAAAGAAAACTTTTAAAAATAGCAAAAAGTTCTGAAAGTTTAATCAGTTCCCGAGGAATCACTTTTAGAGTTTACGATGAGAGTAAACCATTAGAACAATTTTGGCCGTTAGATATTATTCCTCGTGTTATTCAAAAAAAAGAATGGTCTGGTATTTCAAAAGGTCTTGTTCAACGAATTAGGGCGTTAAATTTTTTTATTGATGATGCCTATAATAAACAAAATATTTTTAAGGAAAAAATAATCGACAAGGAATTGATTCTTAAATCTGGGAATTTTCGAAAAAAATGTGTTGGAATTAGCCCTCCCTATAAAGTTTGGGCAAATATCTGCGGAACTGACTTAATAAGAAACACAGATGGAGAAATGTTAGTCCTTGAAGATAACTTAAGAGTTCCTTCAGGAGTGTCCTATATGCTTGAAAATAGAGTAGTCATGAAAAGCGTTTTCCCGGAAATTTTTCAAAAGAAAAAAATAAGTCCGGTTGATGAATATTGCTCAAAATTATATTCCTGTATGAAATCTCTTTCAAAAAACAAAGATCCTAATTTAGCAATTCTAACTCCAGGGGTTTATAATTCTGCTTATTTTGAACATGTCTATTTAGCACAACAGATGGGAGTTGAGCTCCTAGAAGGTACAGATCTATTTGTCGAAAACGATAAAGTGTTTATGAAGAAAATTAATAAAAAAGAACAACTCCATGTTCTTTATCGAAGAATTAATGACAGCTTTTTAGACACTAAGGTTTTTAACAAAAACTCCTTAATAGGAATTCCTGGTATTTTTAATGCATGGAAAAAAGGCAATATTGCCATCCTCAATGCTCCTGGTTCAGGGATTGCCGATGATAAAGTAATTTACAGTTTTGTTCCTAAAATGATTAAATTTTATCTAGATGAAGACCCATTAATCAATCAGGTAGAAACTTTTCTTTGCTATGATAAGAAACAAAGAGATTTTGTAATTAATAATATCGCAAAACTGGTAGTTAAACCTGCAAACGAGTCTGGTGGCTATGGAATTGTAATTGGGCCCAACTCTTCAAAAAAAAAACTTGATGAATGTATAAAAAATATTAAAAAAAATCCTAGAAATTATGTTGCTCAACCTTTAATCAGTTTATCAACATCTCCAACCAATATTGACGGTAAGTTAGAACCGAGACACGTTGATCTTAGGCCTTTTATTCTATCTGGAGCTAATAATTATGTCACCCAAGGCGGCTTAACAAGAGTTGCTCTTAAAAAAGGAAGCATGATAGTCAACTCATCGCAGGGTGGCGGCAGTAAAGATACGTGGGTAATAAATAATTAGATATGTTAAGCAGAAGAGCACAATTAACGTATTGGATGTCTAGATATCTAGAGAGATCCAATTTTATTTCAAGATTGTTGGTTTCAACCAACGAGTTGCAAATTGATTTATCTTTAGAACACGAAGCTACCTGGAAACCATTGTTGTCGGTTATGAGTATAACCAACGATTATATGAAAACTAACAAAACAGTGAATGATAAAAAAGTTATGAAATACTTCATTTCTGAACATGGTAATCCTTCTTCAATTTTAAATTGCTTAAAATTTTCTAAGGAAAATTCATCAATCATTAGAGATCAGTTGCCTGAACAATCAATCATTAAATTAAATGACTTATTTATCAACTTTAACAAATCCATTAATAAAAATAAAAATTTGGAATTATTAAATAGCATCATTCAAGGTTCTCAAAATTTTATGTATTCAACTGATTTGGAGATGCAGAGAGATTTGAATTATGAATTTTTAAAATTGGGCAGATTTATAGAAAGATCTGATATGATGATGAGAATATTACAAACACAAATTATTCGATCAGAACAATATCGAAAAGAAAAAGAGTTTCTTATTTTAGAATGGATAAATATTTTAAAATCCATTTCTGCTTTTCAAGCATATAGACAATATTCCAAACAAGATATTTCTATTTCGGATATTGTTAATTTTTTCTTAAAAGCAGAAACTTTTCCAAGATCAATCATGTGGAATTTAAAACAAATAGAACGAGCCATTTACAGAATATCCAAAAAAAATGACTTATCAAAAGACATTAAAAAAATTATTACACTTGTTAAAAAATATAAGATTCAGTCTGATAAGTTAGATAAACTGTTAATATTTTTAGGAAAAATGATTAAAAGAATAATTCTATTAGACCAAAAAATTCTAGAACATTATTTTCGTTTCGATCCTAAATTATTTAAATAATCAAGACTAGAGAATGGAAAAATAGTATAGCATAATAATAATATAAAAAAACTTTTAGGGATCGTGGTTCTGGGTTTTTTGTGCTATAATTACAAATAATGAAAATAAAACAAATATTTAATTTTTGGAAACACTGGAATTGTAATTTATTTGTTAAACTTCATTATATCCCTACTAAATAAATAATCTCTTTTATTACATTTAACTAATATTCAATTAATTTTAATTAAAGGACTTTTATGAGTAAAAAAAGATTGTTTTATAAATCAATTATTTGGCAAATTATCGGCATGATATGGATATCTTTGTTATCTTATCTATGGTTTGGTAATTGGATTCGATCATTAAGTTTCACTAGTGTGGTTGTAGTCGTAAGTATTTTCGCTTATATTTTGTATGAGTTAGCATTGGAAAGATTCATGAAAAAAAATAAATGAAAAAACTTTTTATAGATTTAAAAAACGAAATTTATCAATTATGGGAAAATAATTTAGGACTTTCAAATTTTACAAAATTACCAAAAGATTTAATTTATAATGAGGTTCAAC
>CAZAGV010000092.1:0-3897 GCA_964484975.1 uncultured Candidatus Pelagibacter sp. | reverse complement strand
AATTCTTTACCAAAAAATGTAAAAGAAATACCTATTACAAAAAGGCAATAATCAAAATGAATAGCCTCGGCATAACACTGAGGCTATTTGATATATTTTGAAAGACTAAATAATTTTAAAATTAATCCAACTTTATAAAAATTCTAAAACTATTATGATGAGTTATTTGATTATTGTATTTCTCTTTTATTAATTCATATGTTTCATCGATTCTTGGTAATTCAATGAATTTACAATTATTTTTTTTAGCGATTTTGGCAACACTTTCAGTTAAAAGAAAAAAAACTTGTTTTTGTAAAATAGGACTTGAAGCAATTAAATTTTCAACCACAACCCCTTTTGCAAACTGGTTCTTTTTTGTATTTCCAATTAATTCTGGAGAAATAGACTGAAAAGTATAAACAAGTAATCCAACATTATATGCAGCTTCATTTTGAGCAACTAACATGCCCGCAACATCATGATTTTTTGTAATTACAAGCTTTACATAATTTTTTATTTTATCAATTGTCCAATTAGGAAATTCTTGTGAAAGCAAAGGTAAGAGAGGATAAATGTTATCGCTCTTGTAATGTGTGATTGAAAGACCTGTATAATCTACTTCTTTTATCTGGGGCTGCATTTGATCAATTTATACAAAGTAGAGAAAATAAAGTTGATTTAAATCAATTGTTATTCTTTTATGAATGTATTATTATTTGCTAATGATAGCCGCTCAATTAGTAAAGCAAGAAAAACCTACAAGCCGATGTTCAATATGCAAAATCAGAGCATACTCATTCTGCAGATGTTTAAGTGAAGATAAATTAAAGGTTTTTTCTAAAATATCCTTTGAAAAAAAATATACAAATAAACAAAGTATTTTTCATCAAAACGATCCATCGACACACTTGTATAATATTACCGAGGGCAATGTAAAAATTTATCAGCTTTTAGATGACGGTCGAATTCAAATTATTGGATTTTTATATCCTGGGGATTTTTTTGGAACTTATAGAAATCATAAATATAATTATTCAGCGGAAGCCATTGGTGAGCTTAAGACATGTGTTTTTGAACAGAAAATGTTAGATAAATATTTAGATCAAAATTCTGTATTAGCAAAAGAACTTTTAAATCAAACTTCATTTGAATTAACACTTGCTCAAGATCGAGTGACTGTGCTTGGAAAATTAAATGCTATTGAAAGAATTGCAAGATTTTTACTCAATATATCTAATCAGCGTGAAAGAATTGGCTGGCAAAGCAATCCTATTAGCCTTGCAATGACTAGACTAGATATAGCTGATTATTTAGGTTTAACAATAGAGACAGTCAGTAGAGAATTCTCCAAACTTAAAGCATCTAACATCATCAAAATAATAAGTTCAAAGCAAGTTTACTTGAATGATATTAAAAAGTTAGAAGATTTTTGTAAATAAATTTCATTTTTTATTAAACCCACAATCATCTCATTAACCTTTCAACACTAGGCAGGTGTCAGATTCTATACATCCACTGTTTATAAATAGATTTTTTGTTATCAAAATTATAAGTAGATTTTTTGTTATCAAAAATTATCGTCTTTGGAAGTGTTGCAACTAAATGAATTCTATCTTCTTCGCCTCCATTAAATGCATTATGATATTTGGTTGCATTAGTAATCCATACGCTACCGTCCGCTGGCATATGTATAGCTTTATCTTCTATTACCATTCTGCATCCAGGGTTAGTAATTATTGGAATGTGAAGTCTTGGTTCTGGATCTTTATGCCAGCTTAAAGTAGATCTGGCTCTTTTACGTAATATTCTCACTCTCCCTAAAGCATATCTTGTTGAAAGAATATCATAAATAAATTTAAAATAAGTGTTATTAAATTCTGGAACAAATTCAGTAAATTTATCTTCATCAATATGGTCAGCTCTAACTACTTCTTTTCCGCTGCTGTCTGGTTTTGTCCAGTAAATACCCCATGAATATTTTCCTTTGTTGCTATTTTTTTGACCGGGGATTCTGTTTAATCCTATGCTATCAATATATGCTACCGAACCATCACCATGATCAAATTTATTTTTTTTTATTATGTCAAAATAAGATTTTTTCATTCTTTCAACATTAAAATTTAAGTTTGGAATTTTAATAAAATTTTTATTTTCGTTCATAATAATTATCTATATAAACCGTTCCTTATTTTACCCCATTCAATTTTATTCCAAATTCTTTCATGAAAGTAATAAAAAAACATTTTTGTCACCACTTCAATACCCGCAATAGAACCTCCTATCTTCCAATTTCCAGTAATTACCCAGCCTATTATAAAAGTATCTAAAGAAGCAGCCACTCTCCAAGTAAAAGTTTTTAAAATTGATCTTTTTTGTTGGTCTTCCATTGCTCATTTTTAAGCAGTTTATTAAGAAAAAGAATTGATCTATATCAACAATAAAATTTTTTATTATAATAACATGAAGGGGCTATACAATTCTGGGCGATAATATTAACAAGCTCCTTTCCTTATTAATCCAGAGTTGTGTTGCTGATTTTGCTTAATATTATTTTTGTTCTTTCATCGTTGCCATATTGGTCAAAATAATTTGGATACTTTACAGTCATATAAAGAAAAAAATAAGTTAAGATTAAAACAGTTGAAATAAAAAATAAGCTAATACGTAACATAATTTTTTTTAATGCAGTATTTATTTAATCTTGTTGATTTAGATCAAATAGATCTGAAATTGATCTACATCAATTAATATTTTTTTTATTCTTTTAAATATTAAAGCATGTCACTACAGGCAGTTATTACCCTTACTTATATTCCGTTTGTTGTTTTTGCAGCAATGTCATGTCTATACAAAGGTAGAAAAGCTAAAATATTGAAAATTCTTTCAGCAGTTTTAATAAGTATAGCTTCAGTTACTTATATTTTTTTTATAAAAAGTCTTTTCTAATAAACACTTGGGTCCGGACCCATTTTAAAATAGATCAGTTAAAGAATTAGATTATAATCTAAACCTTGACCAATTACTTTTGTTTAAGGAATGTAGATAGCTAAAAGCATGACAATAAAAGCAATAGCAATTACTGCGCCATAAGGACCTACTTTTCCATTTGTTTGAGGTCCATAAACAAAAGATGTGTTATCTACTGTTTTGTTCATAACTGCTCCTTTCATGGAACTAATATAATCATTCAAAATTTTTTTTGTAATGATTTAAATCAAAATTTAGTTAATTTGATTCAAATCAATAGTTATTTTTTTTTTTCGTTTAATTATTATTAAAAATCTTCTTTAAAATATGCATCAAATGAATTTAGAAAACAGAGAAAAAAGCTCTCACGATAACGAATCTATCTTGTTAGAATCTGTTAGTGAAAACCTAAAAAATACAACATATAAATACCTTCCTTTTAGCCATTGGATATTTGATAAAGTTTTTCCAAAAATAATAATCGATGAACTTTTAAAACTTCCTTTTGAAGCACCAAAAATAGAGCATTACACAGGAAAGAGAGAAAGCAATAACCAAACAAGAGTTTTTTTTAATAAAGAAAATTGTGAAAAATTTAAAGTTATTAATGATTTAGTAAAAGTTTTTAATAATTCTAAAATTATTGATCAATTAGGAAATATATGTGGAAGAGATTTAACAAAGGGTAAATTGAGAATTGAATATACCATGGATACAGGAGATTTTTGGTTAGAGCCCCACTTAGATATAAAGGAAAAATTATTAACTTTTCTTGTCTATTTATCAAAAGATCCTGGATCAAATGAATGGGGCACAACAATATATAATCCTGATCTAACTTTTCATTCTAAAGCACCCTATAGATCAAATTTGGGACTTATGTTTAATCAAGGAATAAATACATGGCATGGAGTACCAAAACAAAATATTCAAGGAATTAGAAAAAAT
>CAZAGV010000091.1:0-3939 GCA_964484975.1 uncultured Candidatus Pelagibacter sp. | reverse complement strand
GCTTCTATTTCAGGTTTAACATTTATTTCTTGTAATCTTTTAGCAGCTTTTCTTAAATCATTAGGTGTATTTACCGTAATCACAGAACTATCTCCAAAGTTTAAAGTTCCACAATCTAATGTACATATTTCTGGTAAAAATTGTTCTGCATTTGCAATCCTCTCCATTACATTTGCCATATCAGTCATCGGTCCAAATTCGAGGGGATTTTTTCCTTGTCCTATATCTAAATCTCCTCCCATTCCTGTTGTTAAATTTAGAACGACATCTGTATCGCTAGATCTAACTCTATCCACAACTTCTTTATATAATTCTAATCTTCTACTTGGCGTTCCATCATCTTCTCTAACATGAATATGAGCTATTGCTGCTCCAGCTTTAGCAGCTTCTATAGCTGCAGTAGCTATTTGTTCTGGTGTTTTTGGTAAATCTGGATGTTTTGATGCTGTATCACCAGATCCAGTTACCGCACAAGATATAAAAACTTTCTCTCCCATCAAACTATCACTTTCTTCATGCTGGAACCATAGTATATCAACAATAATAAGCCAACATATTTTTAATTTAACTTATCAATACATTTACCAATAACTTGCCAACAAATCCGCTTCATTATTGTATCCCAATCTCCATAAAACTCAGAACCAAGATAATTTAATAATATAAAAAAATTTAAATTAATAAATTTATTTGTTTTTTAAATAATAATCTAAAGTACAAACCTTAGGTTTGTTAGAGGCAATTATTAAAAATCCACCAGCTATTGCAAAATTTTTTAAAAATGCTGTTAATTGCATTTGATTTTCAAAATCGTTATGAAAAATTATTGTAACAATAATAGTAAAAACAAACATTGCTAAAGCTGAAATTCTTGTCTGATATCCTATTATTAATAAGATTGGAACAACTAATTCAAATATTAAAGATGGAAAAAATAAAATTTCAGGTACACCATAATCTTCCATATAAAAAATAGTTTCTTCTTTAAATAAGAATTTTTTAATTGCCTCTATTATAAAAAGTGCAGAAATAAATATTCTTCCAAAAGCTTCTATAATATGCATATAAAATTTTTTATTAATTATTATTTAGATTTTTTTGTGCCCTCAATAATTTCTTTTAACTCTTGATACTCTTCGCAATTACAACTTTTTAAGATCTCTAGTCTTTCTTTTGCAAGATCAATTCTATCAGTAACAACGTATAGCTCGCCTAAATATTCATTAATACCTGTATGGTTTGGTTCTATAGCCAAACCGTCAAGATAATATTTTTCACCTTTTTTAAAATCTCCAAGTTTTCTTGTCGTAAATCCTAAATAATTTAAAGTATCAGCGTTATTTGGTTTTTTTTTGTTAGATTTTATCAATAATTTTAAAGCCTTTTCATATCTTTTATTTGCCTTATCAACTTTTCCTTTTTGTTCATATTTTTTTGCAACTTTAATTAATTTTACAGCTTTATCATAATTAGATTTTGTATTTGTACCTGAAGAAGAACTGGCAGCATATGAGCTGTTAGTTATTGTAAAAATTAAAAACAATACAAAAAAAACTTTTTTCATTTATTTTTCTAAAGAATTCCATATTTCTATACTTAAATCTTTTCCTGTCAAATCTTTAAAATTTTTTAAACCGGTAGGAGAAGTAACATTGATATCTCCTATTAAATAATTTCCTACTAAATCTATACCAGCAAATAAAATATTATTTTTCTTTAAAAAACTTGCTACTTCATTTGCAACATATATTTCTTTATTGTTAAGTACCGTTTTAGTTGCAGTTCCTCCTTGTCCAAGATTGCTAAGTATTGAGTTTTTTCTAGGGACTCGTCTAATGGCACCTTTAATTTTTCCATTTATTATAAAAACCCTTTTATCTCCTTTTGATATTTGAGGTAGAAATTTTTGCACCATCACATGTTTGTTTTTATTTAAATATTTATTTATTCTTCTTCTTGATGTCTTGTTTGTTGCAAGCAAAATATTATTTCCTCCATATCCATGGGTCGGCTTAATAACAATTTTTTTGTACTTTTTTTTAAATTTCTCTACTTCATTAACATCTTTAGTAAAAAGCGAAGGTGGCATTAAATTTGTGAAATACATTGACGAAAGTTTTTCAGGTATATTTCTAACTGCAAGAGGATCATTAAATACTTTTGTTGTTTTTGGTAATTTTTGTAACAAATAGGTTGCGGTTATATAATCCAAATTAAAAGGCGGGTTTTGTCTCATTAATACAAATTTAGCCTTTGCAAGATTTAAATTTTTAGCATTTTTTATATGATAAAAGTCTTTTTTATTTTCATAAAAATTAACATAATTACCGTATGCAAAAATTTTATTTTGTGAAAATTTTAAATTCTTAGCAAGGTAGTAAAATATTTGATAATTTCTTTTTTGTGCTTCTAGCGCCAAAAGCAAAGTTGTATCAGTTTTTCTATTCATTTGTTTTAAGGAGTCTCCTTGAATAGCAACTATTTTATTATTTTTTTTCATATAAAAAGTTAAAAGATTTATTGGTTTTAAATTTTTCAATCGACAATTCAGCCTTTGTTTTGTTGTTTGATAATATACTTTTGATACTGTCTAAAAATATAGACTCATCTTTACCATTTTTGTTTTTAATCGATCTTTTACGCAATCCTTCCTCAGATAATTTTAAGAATATCTTTCCCCAATATAATAATGATTTATTATGAAGCAAAGTTCGCAATCCTTTTTTTGGAGCTTCTTTGTAAGCATTTAAAACTTCTTCGGCTTTCCAATTTTTAATAAAATCTAAAGCTGTATCTAAGTTTTGATACAATATTCCTAAAAAAAAGGCTGGTCCTGCACAATGACAACTCCATTCACAAGTATCTAATGATCTAATCTCAATATATTTTTTTAATCTTATTTCTGTAAATATAGTTGATAAGTGAATTTCTAAATCCTTTTTAGTTGGTCCGTTAAAGTTAAGCTCTCTAATTTTATTTTCTATAAAATCTTTAAATGTTTTATTTTTTGAAAACAAATAATTGTTTTTCTTTTTAAAAAATAACAATGGATAATTCATTATATAATCAGCATATTTTTCAAAATCCATTCCTTCAAGATAACTTTTGGGTAATCCACCTCTTGATGTACTTTGCCAAACTTTTGATCTATAAGACAAGTACTTATTCAATTTATTTTCTTTAAAAGGTGAGTTAGCAAAAATCGCAATAGATAAAGGTACTAAGTTTGAAGCTAGTTTAAATTTTTTAATAAAATCTTTTTCAGATGTATAATCTAAATTAATTTGGGTTCCTGTGGTTTGATACATCATTTCTAAACTAAGTTTTCCATTTTTAGGCATTTCTTTAGTCATTATTTTGTATCTTTGTTTTGGATTTTTTGGCACATTTTTTAAATTTGATATAGGATCAAAACTGACAGTCATTATATTTAAATTTAAACTTTCGCAAACTTGCCCCAATTCGTTTATAAATTTATAGGATTCACTACATGATAAGTGTAAATTATTTAATTTTGCACCGGAAAGCTCAATTTGGTTACCCGGTTCTAATGTTATAGTTTTGTTTTCTTTTGATAAGGATACAATATTTTTTCCTTCTTTAATCGGTCTCCAATTATATTTTCTCAAATAGTGAAAAATTTTAAGAACTGTTTGAAAGTTAATTCTATTTTTGGGTTTGTTGTTAAAGACAAACTTTTCGTGCTCCACACCTATCTTTAGTTTGTTTTTTTTCTTACAACCATCTTCAAAAAATTTAACAATGTCAGATTTATCTTTTAATTGAATATTTCTAATCATTTGACAACAAATCCAGAACCACGATCCCTAAAAGTTTTTTCATTTTAACTGGTTATGAATTTTTGCAAGTGATTAATTAGATCCTTTTGTTCTTTAATCATAATTTTTAAAACATCACCAATTGAAATAATTCCAACAA
>CAZAGV010000090.1:0-3974 GCA_964484975.1 uncultured Candidatus Pelagibacter sp. | reverse complement strand
CAGGACTCTTTCAACTGCAAAATCACTAATATCTATAGTCTGATATGATCCAGTAGTAATTAATTCAGTTAAAGCTCTTCCAATTCCTGGTGCTTGCATCAATCCTCTTCCAGTAAATCCGGATGCCAAATAAACATTTTCATACTTGGGATGTTTTCCAACTACTGCATTGTTATCTAGCTTATTACAATCATAATATCCTGCCCAACCACCCGTGAGTTTCAATTCTTCAAACACAGGAATTCTTTGTGCTAAAGCTGGCCAAACTAGCTCTTCAAAATCATTCCAAGCAGGTTCGAGATCTTTAGCATCAAAAACTGAATTTGGTGAACCAGCTAAATATTCTTTTCCTTCTGGTCTCCAATAAACTCCCGTAGTTAAATCCCCACATAAAGGCATTTCTGGAATATGTTTAGGGCACTTAACTCTAAACACAGTATGTTTTTGTGGAACAACTGGAATATCTTCTAAAAGTTCTTTAGTCCAACATCCTGCTGCGGAAACTATAGTTTTTGCTTTTATCTCTTTAAGACTTTTGATTTCTCCTTTTACAAATTCTGCTCCTAATTCGATTGCTTTACTTTTTAAAGCGCTATGAAACATAAAAGGATCTATCCATCCCTCACTTTTATTGTCTGTATAAGTTGCTGTTTCTATGCCTTCATTATTAATATATGAAAAAATTTTGTTTAATTCTGATCCTTTAATATTTTTAGTTCCAGCTTCACAAGCTTTATGATTTTCTAAAGCTCTATACTGTTCTTCAGCATGTTCTGGACCAAACATCAATAAATATCCGTTTGGAACCATGCTTGCAGTAGGGTTAGGGTTTTTTTCTGTTTTTAGTAGCTCTGGAATTTGATAAATAAATTCTCTTGCAAATTTACCAAGTAAAATATTTTCTTTTTGGAAAAATTGCCTTCTAAAACCGCCTAAAGACAGTGGAAATGATGCATTTTTATAAGTAGGGTCTCTTTCGATAACTTTAACTTTTCTCCCCTCTTTAGATAAAAAATAAGCAGTCGCCGCTCCTATAATTCCACCACCAACTATAACCACATCATCCATAAATAAAAAAATAATTATTAAAATAACTCTATAAAAAGTAATTATAGAATCATTTTAATATTCATATTATATAATAAATATTGATGAATAATAAAGTTATTTGGATAACCGGTGGAAGCAGTGGTATTGGCAAAGCTTTGGCTTATAAATTTGCTAATGAAGGTTGGCAGGTTGCATTATCTGCAAGAAGAGAAGAATTATTAAATGAAATATCTAAATCAAATAACAATATTCATTCTTTCCCTCTTGACGTGTTAGATGTTAAAAAATGCAAAGAAGTTTTTAACAAAATATTAAGTAAATTTGAAAATATAGACATTGCTGTGTTTTCTACTGGAATTCATGATCCAAATTCTGAAAAAAAATTAAATTTAGAAAGTATCAGAAAAATTATGGAAACAAATTTTTTTGGAACAATAAATGGTATAAATTCAGTTTATAATTACTTTAAAGAAAAAAAATCAGGACATATTTCAATTGTTGCTTCTGTGGCTGGATATAGAGGACTTCCAATTGCTGGGGCTTATTGTGCTTCAAAATCTGCTCTTATTAGTTACGCTGAGAGTTTATATTTTGATATGAAAAGATTTAATGTAAGAGTTACTGTTGTAAATCCTGGTTTTATTAAAACTCCAATGACTGACCAAAATCCTTTTCCTATGCCAATGATTGCATCAGCAGAGTTTGCTGCTGACGAAATTTTTAAAGGCTTAACAAAATCAAATTCTTTTGAAATTCATTTCCCTAAGAAATTTACGTTCATTATGAAAATTTTAAAAATACTGCCCAATTGGCTGTATTTGAAACTTATAAAAAAAGGAATGAAATTAATGTAAAATTAATTTTTTTGAAATAAAACCCTCCCAACTAAATTAATAGTTTCATTTTAAAATAGTACCAAATTAAATAGCTAAACTAGTGAGTTTTAGCTATTGAAGCAATTTTATCTTTAAGAGCTAATTTTTTTTTCTTCAACGCTCTTAAACTAACCCAAGAATCTGAAGTCCTGTCGTTTAGTCTTGTTTTTGTTATTTTTTTAATTTGGACGTCTACTTGTTTTTTTTCTTTTGATAGGTCTTTGATTAAAGACATTCTTAATTTATATCATAATTTTACGAGAAATTTTAATAAAAAATTATTTTGCAATTTTACGGTTAAAAAATTGCAAAAGTACTGCTGATAAAACAATAGTACCCCCTACTAAAACAACTAAAGGTGGAGTTTCATTTATAAATAACCAAGCCCAAAGAGGTCCTAATATAGCCTCAGTAAGCATAATGATTCCAACTAGAGCCGAAGGAGTAGTTTTTGCACCAATTGTTATAAATATAAATCCAAAACCCACCTGGAAAAAACCTGCTACAAATCCTAAAAATATGTCATGTGAAGAAATAATAATTTTTGATGAGCATAAATATCCTATTATGACAGCACCAATCCCAGCAATTAATTGGAGTGGTATCATATCTACACCAGGATATTTTCTTACAATTAATATTAGAACTGCAAAAGAAATTGGCATAACAAATGCAGCAACATTTCCAGTCATTTGTCCTGTGGTTAAAGAATCCCCGAGCATTAAAAATATTCCAGCGAATGCAAGAAATATTGAAGCTAGAGTTAATTTAGATATTTTTTCCTTGAGAAATATATATCCAAATATAGCTAGAAAAATTGTTTGAGTTTGAATAATAAAATTAGCATTTGCTACAGTCGTATTATACATGGCAAAAACATAGCCTGCATAACCACAAGATAAAACCACGCCCCCAAATAAACCTGGCAAACCCACTTTATATATAGAGGTAAATAAATTTTTTTTATGAGTTATTATTAAAAAAAATAAAACGACAATTGAAAAAAATATAGATCTCCAGAATAAAATTTGCCAAAGATTTGCTCCTTCAAATGATTTAACGATTAATCCACCAAAACTTAAAGTACATGCTCCTAAAAAAACCAAAAATGGCCCTGGTATTTTGTTTAAAAAATTCATCTTATATTATTTAATATATTTTTTGTTTCTAACTCGTATAATTTATAAAGATTTTCCGCCTCATCTAATTCAACTGATTGAAATTTAATTTTTGAACCAGGAGTTAGTTGAGTTAGCCTATCGTAATCAGCTGATATAACGGCAGCAATTTTTGGATAACCTCCAATTGTGCCATGATCAGACAACATAATTATTGGATTGCCGTCAGCAGGAACTTGGATAACGCCTTTTATTAGTCCTTCTGATCTGATGTTGGTTTCGACTAAATTTTCAATCTTTGGTCCTTCAAGCCTCATCCCCATTCTATCAGTAAGCTTTGATACTGTGAATTCTTTTGAGAAAAAAATTTTCTTAGCTTTTTCTGAAAAAAAATTAATGTTGGTACCTTTTAAAACTCTAATGTATTCAATTTTAGAATTTAAATAATCAATTCTTTTAACATCTGATAAACTTTCATTTTTATTGATCAAAATTTTTTGATTAGCTGCAAATTTTTCTCCGTTATTTGATCCAATTTTTGCCTTTGTATTAACTGAGTAACTTTTCCATATATATTCTCCAGTAAAACCGTTTTTTATTGAAAAATATCCATAAACTGATCTGTTGGTAGATATGATATCTAATTGATCACCATCATTAAGTTCAAAAGTTTGGTAGCAAACGCCTTTGTCAATATTGAAATTTTTTCTAATAATATTGAAAGTTACATTTCCAGTGATTGCACCAGTTACTTTTCCTAAATTAAATTTCATTAGAGGTCCTTGATAGGCAAATTCTAATGATGCTTCATTTAATTTATTTCCTGCTAACTTGTTACTAATTAAATAATTTCTTTTATCCATAGAACCGCTGAAAGGTATTCCTATGTGGTATTGATTGCTTCTACCTAAATCTTGTAAAGTAGTATGAA
>CAZAGV010000089.1:0-4056 GCA_964484975.1 uncultured Candidatus Pelagibacter sp. | reverse complement strand
GCCAATTGAACTAATTTTTTAAAGTTACTTCAATAAGAATATTTTTTTTTTTTATTGAAAAATTGAATAAACGGAATCTCTGTCAAGGAGATAAATGTTTATTTACTGTAAATATGGCTGTAAAGATTATAGTATTTGACTTAAAAACAGCTTAGTTCTGTCGCTTTTTGGATTTGCAAAAAACTCCTTGGTTTCTGCTCTTTCTACTATCATACCTTCATCCATAAATATAACTTCATCAGCAACTTCTTTAGCAAAGCCCATTTCGTGAGTTACTACTATCATGGTCATTCCTGCTTTTGCTAAATTTACCATAGCATCTAGTACTTCCTTAATCATTTCAGGGTCTAATGCTGATGTTGGTTCATCAAATAACATAATTTTAGGTTCCATGCACAAAGCTCTAGCTAATGCACATCTTTGTTGTTGACCTCCAGATAATTGTCCAGGATATTTTTTAGACTGATCAGCAATTTGAACTTGCTCTAATTGTCGCATTGCTAGTTCTTCAGCATTTTTTTTAGGCATTTTTTTTACCCAAATTGGTGCCAAAGTACAATTATCTAATATAGATAAATGTGGAAACAAATTAAATTGTTGAAACACCATTCCAACTTCTGCTCTTATTGCTTCTATATTTTTTGTATTTTCTGTAAGTTCGGTCCCATCAACAATAATTGTACCTTTTTGATGTTCTTCTAATCTGTTAATACATCTAATAAGAGTTGATTTGCCTGAACCAGATGGACCACAAACTACAATTTTTTTATTTTTTTCAACTGATAAATTTATATCTTTCAAAACTTGAAAATCTCCAAACCATTTATTCATATTTTCTATTTTAATAATTGGATCAGACATATTTATCTTTCAGTTTTATATTTTAGTTCTAAAATTTGACTATATCTACTCATAGCATAACAAATAATCCAGAAAATTATAGCAGCAAATACATATCCTTCCATTGCAAAACCTAGCCATTTTGGATTAGTTTTTGCCAAATTTAACATTCCAACTATTTCTAATAATCCAACTACAAAAATTAAAGGTGTGTCTTTAACTAAAGCTAAAAAAGTGTTGGCTATTCCTGGAATTACTAATTTTAGTGCTTGTGGCAAAATTACAAAAATATGCATTTTCCAATATCCCATCCCAAGGGATTTTGCTGCATCATATTGACCTCTAGGTAAAGCTTGTAAGCCTCCTCTTATAACTTCTGCTACATATGCTGCTTCAAATAAAGATATGGCAATAATTACTCTAACTAATTTATCCATAAAAAAGTCTTCTGGTAAAAACATTGGAAACATTACAGATGACATAAATAATACTGTTATTAATGGCACGCCTCGCCAAAACTCTATAAATCCAACAGAAATATATCTCAATGTTGGTAATGCAGATCTTCTTCCTAAAGCTAAAAACATGCCTACAGGAAAGCAGAAAATTAAACAAAAGAAAGAAACTATAAAAGTTAATGATAATCCTCCCCAAGCGCCTGTTTCAACCCACTCTAGACCTAATGATCCACCTGAGATTAAATAATAAATTAGTATAAATGCAATAATTGGATAAATAACTACATAGTATAAAGTTAAAAATTTCCTAATTTTTTCTGAAGGAATCAAGCCAACAAAAGCTAAAGCTATTAATAAAATAAAAGAGATATTTATTCTCCATTGTAGTTCATTTGGGTACATTCCATATATAAATCTATTAAACCAAATTTTAATATAGGTCCAGCAGGCACCACTACCAGTACAAGCTTCTTTTGTTTCTCCAGATATATTGGCATCTATAATAACCCAACTCAAAGTTCCTGGAATTATTTTAATTATACAAAAAATAATTAATAAAGTTAAAACTGCATTAAATGTATTAGTATTAATATTTTTATTTAATAAATCTAAATTTTTTATTCCTGAAAATTCTATTCTTATAAGATGAAATCCTATAATTCCGAAAACTAAAGGAAGTAAAAAACTAATAAAATTTGGTAAAAATGATGTTATATTTATTTTGAAAAATGAACTCAAAATAACATCAAATAATGATATAAAAAGTAAAAATAAACCACTATATAAATATGTAGTTATATTCTCTTTATTGGGTTTTAATAAATTTAATTTATTCATTATTTTTCTTTAATAGCTATTTTTTTATTATACCAATTCATTAATAGTGAAATAGACAAACTAATTGATAAATACGTTAACATTGTAATTGAAACTATTTCTATTGCTCTTCCTGTTTGCATTAATGCAGTTCCCGCAAATACTAAAACTAAATCGGGATAAGCTATTGCTGCAGCAAGTGAAGAATTTTTGGTTAAATTCAAATATTGATTTGTAGTTGGTGGTATTATTATTCTTAATGCTTGTGGCATTATTACTAATTTTAAAATTTGGTTTGGTGTTAATCCTATAGAAGCTGCTGCTTCTTTTTGACCTTTGCTAATACCCTGAATTCCAGCTCTAACACACTCTGCTATGAAAGTTGCAGTATATAACGACAAAGCTAAGGTTAAAGCTATTAGTTCTGGTGGAAGACTAAGACCTCCCTCATAAATAAACCCTGTTGTAGATAATTGTTTTAAAACAGGGAGTTCAAAATTTAAAGAAACTCCACCGATTAAAAAAGTTAATAATGGTAAAATAATAAGTAAAGCAATAGAAATAAAAAAAACTGGCAATTGTTTACCTTCATTTTCTTGTAATTTTTTTGCATAATTTCTTATTATTATAATAGAAATTAATGCAGCAATTACTGAGTAGAAAAAGATATCTAAATTTTCCCATACAAGGCTTGGTGTATATAATCCCTTAATTGTTAAATAAAAAACTCCCATTATAGAATCTGCATCTTGAGGTAAAGGAAGAGCTCGGAGTGCCGCAAAATACCAAAAAAATATTTGTAATAATAAAGGTATGTTTCTAAAGAACTCTACATAAAAAGATGCTGCTCTTTCTATTAAATAGTTTGGTGAAAGGCGAGCTATTCCAACTATAACTCCAAGTACAGTAGAAATAGCAATTCCTATGAAAGCAACTAAGAGAGTGTTTAATAAACCTACCAAGTATGCTCTGGCGTATGAATGAGATCCATCATAATCAATCAAAGAAAACTGAACATCAAAAGACGACTCTTGACTTAAAAAACCAAAACCAAATTCAATACCTCTGTTATCCATATTGATTTGTGCGTTATATGTAAAAAAACCAAAGATTAGAACTACTACTAATAATGTAATTAACTGAGGGATTATTTTATTAAGCTTAAAATTCATAAATTAAATAAAAAGATACTAAAAAAAAGGGCTAGAAAAATCTAGCCCTTTTTAAAGATTATTAGATAAAAATTATCTTGCAGGTGGTACGTAAAGTATTCCACCTTTAGTCCATAATTCGTTTGGACCTCTGTCAGGTAAAATACCAGTGTCTGCTATGTTTCTCTTATAGCTTTCACCATAGTTACCAACTTGTTTGATAATTCTTAAACTCCACTCATTATCTAAACCAAAAGCAGCACCTAATTCACCTTCTGCACCAACAAGTCTCTTAATAGCTGGGTTTTCAGAAGTTTTCATAGCGTCTGCATTTCCAGAGTTAACACCGTATTCTTCAGCTTCGATCATTACGTTCAAAGACCATCTTACGATATCTTCCCATACAGAATCACCTTGTCTAACAACAGGGCCTAATGGCTCTTTTGAAATAGTTTCAGGTAAAACTATGTGGTCATCTGGGTTGCTCAGTTTAGTTCTTTGAGCAGCAAGACCTGATTTATCAGTTGTGTAAGTATCACATCTTCCAGCATCATAAGCAGCAACAACTTCGTCAGCTTTTTCAAAAGCTACTGGCTCATAAGAAATTCCTTTAGAATTAAAGAAGTCTCTCATATTTAGCTCAGTTGTTGTACCAATGTTTGTGCATGCTGAAGTTCCATCTTTAAATTGGCTCGTAGAAGTTATTCCAGAAGATTTTCTAACCATGAAACCTTGTCCATCGTAGAAGTTTACTCCAACGAAAGTAAGACCAATGTCAGCATCTCTAGAAA
>CAZAGV010000088.1:0-4179 GCA_964484975.1 uncultured Candidatus Pelagibacter sp. | reverse complement strand
CTGTAGAAAAATATGCAAAAGAGCAAGGATTGTGGGCAAGTGAAAACATTGAATTTACAGATAAGGTTTCACTAGATATGTCTTCAATTGTTCCAACAATATCTGGACCAAAAAGACCACAAGACAAAGTTTTATTAAATGAGGCATCTTCAGAATTTAAAAAAGTATTTGAAAATACTACAGAACGAAAGGAAAAACATATTTCGAAAGTTAATGGAACTAATTTTGAAATTAAAGATGGCTCCATATTAATAGCCGCAATAACATCTTGCACAAATACTTCTAATCCAAATGTTTTAATAGGAGCAGGTTTGTTAGCAAAAAAAGCTGTAGAATTGGGATTAAAAACAAAACCTTGGGTAAAAACCTCATTAGCACCAGGATCACAAGTAGTAACTGATTATTTGGAAAAAGCGGGTCTTAATAAATACCTAGATGAATTAGGATTTAATTTAGTTGGCTATGGATGTACAACATGCATTGGAAACTCAGGTCCATTGCCTGATAATATTGTAGAAGCAATTGAAAAAGAAAATATATATGCTGCATCAGTTTTATCTGGTAATAGAAATTTCGAAGGTCGTATATCTCCACACATAAAAGCAAATTATTTAGCATCACCCCCACTTGTTGTTGCTTACGCTTTAGCCGGTCATATGGAAGTAGATTTATATAAAGATCCTTTAGGAAAAGATAAAAATGATAAAGATATTTTTTTAAAAGATATTTGGCCTTCAAACAAAGAAATAGAAGATACTTTAAGTGAATCATTAAATGCAAAAATGTTTGTTGAAAGATACTCCAATGTTTCTGAAGGACCAGTTCAATGGCAAAAAATTAAAACTGAAAAAAGTAGTATTTATAATTGGGATGAAGGATCGACTTATGTAAAAAAACCACCTTTTTTTGATAATATGCCGGATGAACCAGAGGGATTTAAACAAATCAAAGATGCAAGACCATTGTTAATTTTAGGGGATATGGTCACAACAGATCATATTTCTCCTGCAGGATCTATCCAAAAAGAAAGTCCTACTGGCGAGTATTTTATGAAACATCAAATTTTACCGAAAGATTATAATTCTTACGGAGCGCGAAGAGGAAATCATGAAGTTATGATGAGAGGAACATTTGCAAATATAAGAATTAGAAATGAGATAGCACCTGACACTGAAGGAGGATTTACAAAATTATTCCCTGAAGGAAAAGTTATGCCAGTTTACGATGCTGTTGTAGAATATAAAAAAAGAGGCACAGATTTAGTTGTCATAGGTGGCAAAGAATATGGAACTGGTTCATCAAGAGACTGGGCAGCAAAAGGTACTAAATTATTGGGAATTAAAGCAGTTATAGTTGAAAGTTTTGAAAGAATTCATAGATCTAATCTTATTGGAATGGGAATATTGCCTTTACAATTCGTAAATGGAATGAATAGATCAAATTTAAATTTAAATGGGTCTGAGCTAATCAGCGTATTAAATATTGAAAAAGGTATATTGCCATCAGCAAAAGTTGAGATTGAGATAAAATATTCGACAGGAGATAGTAAAAAAATTAAAACATTGTGCAGAATTGATACAAAAAATGAATTAGAGTATTATAAAAATGGCGGAATTTTACAATATGTTTTGAGAAATATGATTTAATATGGATGAAGATATATCAATAATTGATTCTAAAACTAGAAACGAAAAAATAAAAAATTTTTTTATAAATAATAAAAAATATTTAATTACAATTTTATCGTCAATTATATTAATTATTTTTGCTTATTTTTCTTACGGAGAAATACAAGATAGAAAAGTTAAAAAATTATCAGAAAAATATAATAATATTTCTTTAAAATTTACTACCTCAAATAAAACAGATTTTAAAAATGAATTAATTGAAATAATTAACGAAAAAAATTCAACCTATTCACCATTAGCCTTATATTTTATAATAGACAATGAAATTCAGGCATCGAATGAAGAAATTAATAAATTTTTTAATATTATAATTAACGATGTTAGCCTTGATAAAGAAATAAAAAATTTAATTATTTATAAAAAAGGTTTATTTAATGCAAATTTTGAAACTGAAAATAATTTACTTAAAATTTTAAATCCTGTTATTAATTCAGATAGTGTTTGGAAGTCACACGCTTTATATTTATTGGCTGAATATTTCTTTGATAAAAATCAAAAACAAAAAGCTAAGGAATTTTATAACCAGATTTTAGCATATAAAAAAAGCAACGAAAATATATTAAAAGAAACACGTAAAAGATTAAATAGAGATTTCAGTGAATAAAATATTTAATTTTTTTATTTTATTTTTGTTTATTTCAAATTGTTCATTAGATACAAAAACTGGCTTGTGGTCTCAATCAGAGAAACTAAGCTCAGAAAATGAAAATGTTGAAGAAAAACTGTTTCAGGATATTGAAATTTATGAAAAAGAATTCAATACAAAATTAAAAATAAAATTAAAAAGTAATTTTAAAAAAAATAGCTTTGTAAACAATCTTTTAAATAATAATGGCGTTATTGAATTTAATGGAAAATTATCAAAAATTTCCAAATATAGATTTTCAAAAATTAGTCAATTTGATTACTACCAGCCTGAATTATTAATTACAAAAGAAAATACTTTAATTTTTTTTGATGAAAAAGGAACAATTCTGAATTTTTCAGATAATAATAAATTGATTTGGAAAAATAATGTCTATTCAAAAAATGAAAAAAAACAAAATCCAATATTGTATTTTGCTTCTAGTGATCAAACATTAATAGTTGCTGACAGTATTGCTAAACATTATGCAATAAATCTTAAAAATGGAGACTTAATTTGGTCAAAAAATAATTCAGCTCCATTTAACTCTCAAGTTAAAATATTTAAAGATAAGTTTTTTGCTATAGATTTTGATAATATATTAAGATGTTATTCAATAAATGACGGAAAAGAAATTTGGAGCTTCAAGTCAGAAAAATCATTTATTAAATCTCAACAAAAACTTTCATTTGTAATTAATGACAATAAATTAGTTTTTATTAATACATTAGGCGATTTAAGCTCAATCGATATTGAAACAGGAAATTTAGTTTGGCAAACTCCAACACAAAGTAGTGCAATATATGAAAATTATTTTTCTCTTAAAAACTCAGATTTAATTGCGGAAAATAAAACAATATATTTTTCAAATAACAAAAATGAGTTTTTTGCAATTGATGAAAGAAATGGAGTAATTAAATGGAAGCAGAATTTAAATTCAAATTTAAGACCCACTTTTGCTGATGGTTTAGTTTTTACTGTTACAATAGAAGGCTATCTTGTAGCTATTGATTCAAGAAATGGCAATATTGTTAGAATGACAAATATTTTAAATATAATTAAAAATTATAAGAAAAAGAATATTAAACCTGAAGGATTTATTATTACTAATGATAAAATATATTTAAGTTTGAATAATGGAAGATTGGTAATTATTGAAACTTTAAATGGAAAACCTATAGATATAAAGAAGATAGATAATGAAAAAATTTCTAGACCTTATATTTTAAATAACAATATGTTTATTGTTAGAGATAATGCTATAATAAAATTAAATTAGCAATGTTGCTTAAAATTCTTTCAGCAATAGGAAGAAAAAAAACTGTATTAGACAGAGGTCCTTCTCATCCAAAATTTAATGAAGCAAAACCATGGTTAAATAGATATTACGTTTTATTTAGACATCGTCCAAAATGGTTTCCATTTAATATTATAATTCACGAAATGCTCGATAATGATCATGGAGAAGGAGTGCACAATCATCTGTGCCCATATATTACTATAATAATTAAAGGAGGATATTGGGAAACAACAAGAACAGGAAAGCACTGGAGAGCACCTGGCTATATTGGTTTTAGATCCGCAAATAATTTTCATAGAGTTGATTTAGAACCAGGAACAAAACCTATGACTATATTTATTCCAGGACCTTTTGGATTGAGAAAAGGTGCTAGATCTGAATATGGAGTTGATTTTAAAACTAAAATCAAATGAAAGGGTTGTAAGCCCATTGAAGGATAGCTTGTCTTTGTCTTCTTCTACAACCAAGGTCGCCTTCTTCACAATTTTTTTTAATTGCCAAGACATGTCTACGAAAATTTTTCCATCTTTTGATTTGTATTTCATCTATATGAGGAATTTTTCTTC
>CAZAGV010000087.1:0-4229 GCA_964484975.1 uncultured Candidatus Pelagibacter sp. | reverse complement strand
AATCATATTTTCAAAAGAATCTTCAGGATAATTTTTTACATCATTAGAACAAATTGCTACAGATTTTATTCCAAAACTGGCTAATTTATTTGTATCCTCAACAATATCCTCAATAACTGCCTTTACATAAGGACAATGATTGCAAATAAACATTATTAAAGTTCCGTTCTCTCCCTTAATATCATCTAAGGAAATAATTTTGTTATCAGTTGAATTTAATTGGAAATTTTCTGCTTTTTTCCCAAAATCACATATTGGTGTTTTTGTAAGTGTCATGCTAAGTATTATATAAGATATGTTTTACGATTTGGAAAATAAAAAACCAAAAAATTCTGGCGAAAATTGGGTAGCCCCAAATGCAACAATAATTGGTGATGTCACATTAGAAAAAAATACAAGTATCTGGTTTAATGCAGTTTTAAGAGGAGATATAGAAAATATTCATATTGGCGAAGGATCGAATGTTCAAGATGGGAGTGTTTTACACACTGACCCAGGTTGTCCTTTAAAAGTTGGAAAAGATGTAACCATTGGTCATATGGTTATGCTTCACGGATGCACGATAGGAGACAATAGTTTGATTGGTATTGGTGCAGTGATACTTAATAAAGCAAAGATTGGAAAAAATTGTATCATCGGTGCAAAAGCTCTAATTACTGAAAATAAAGAAATACCAGACAACTCACTTGTAGTTGGATCTCCAGGTAAAGTGGTAAGAGAAATCACCGAAGAAGAAAAAAAAGCAATATTAGGAAACACAAAACGTTACCAAGATAACTGGAAAAAGTACTCCAAATCAATTTTTTAGCTGTGTTTAATTAAAAAGCAAACCATCAATTGAATAAATAATTAATCCTAAAATTATTATAAAAAAAATTCCAAAAGCAATCTGTTCCAGTAACTTTTTATTAAGTTTGGTTTTGCCTTGTTTGTATTGTCTTATTTGGATTATTCCAAATCTCATAGCAAACATTCCTAAAATTATTAGAGATAAATAAAAAATAAATTTTACAAACATTTTTAAGGGACAAGCCAATATTCTTTATTACTATCTAATTCAAATCTAGCTCTTCGATGACCTTTGGCTGCTAAGTAAAGCCATTCTATACTTTTTATTTTACACTGAATAACAGTAAAGTTTTTATAACCCTTTTCACTTTCCTCCATTGTAAATTCAAAATTATCTAATTCAGGTTTTAATCCAGATGTTGGGTTGGGAGATTCTGTTCCGGGTCCATTATCAAGCAAATAACATTTTCTACTCATATGTCCTGTTTTTGACCAAGACTCTTTAGTTATTTCATTGCTATGATTAACTATACATTCAACTTTTAATCTTACTTGGATTTTTTCTTCTTTGTCATAGAAAAGCATAGAAGCATTTTTATTATTTTTTAATTTATTTATTTTTTCAGATCTAATGTCACTATGAAATTGAAGAAGGTTATTTGTTTGATCAGATTTTCTAAGAACTACAATTCTTCCATCAAAATCTTTTTGATCTCCACAAATAAAAATGGGAATTCTAAATTGAGAACTTCTATTAGTCACTGCATCATCTAGCATTGACCAAATTTTTTTTTTGATTTCTTTAAAATTTTCGTAGTATGCTGGTTGCATACTTATTTACTTTCTAAGTCTTTTAATAAGACTTGATGTATCCCATCTATTACCACCTAGTTTTTGAACATCGCCATAATACTGATCAACAATTTCAGTTATGGGTAGCAATGAATTATTTTTTTTTGCTTCTTCTAAAGCAATTTTTAAGTCTTTTCTCATCCAATCTACAGCAAAACCAAATTCAAATTTATCATCGATCATTGTTTTATATCTATTGTCCATTTGCCAAGATTGAGCTGCGCCTTTAGATATAACCTCAATAACATCTTCCATATTTAGGCCAGCTTTTATACCAAAATTTATTCCTTCAGATAATGCTTGAACTAAGCCTCCAATACAAATTTGGTTTACCATTTTAGCTAATTGTCCATTTCCAGCTTTGCCAAGTAACTTCATTTTTTTACTGTAACAATCAATTACATCTTTTGCTTTATCAAAACTTTCTTGATCTCCACCAATCATTACTGTTAGTGCACCATTTTCTGCTCCAGCTTGACCTCCTGAAACAGGGGCGTCTAAAAATCCAAAACCATTTTTTTTTGAATAATCATAAATCTCTCTTGCAATTGTTGCAGAGGCTGTAGTGTTATCAATATAGATAGCACCTTTTTTTATTGTTTTAAAAATTCCATTATCACCAAAAGTTACTTCTCTTAAATCATTGTCATTTCCAACGCATGAAAAAACAAAATCAGCTCCATCAACTGCTTTTGCAGGTGTTTCTGCTTTTCCTCCTTTGTATTCAGATAACCATTTATCTGCTTTAGCTGTTGTTCTATTATAAACTGTTACATTATGTCCGGCTTTTGATATATAACCAGCCATTGGGTAACCCATTACACCAAGACCAATGAAAGCAACTTTACAAGTCATAAAAAAAAATGTTTAAAAGTTTAAGTTTAAAAGTAATTATATTTGGTTTTATATTTACATTTTTTTCTAGTTTTGGACAGAGTTTTTTTTTAGGAATATTTAATCCAAGCATAAGGAACGAACTATCGATTACTCATGGACAATTTGGCTCAATTTATGCTGCAGCTACTCTTACAAGTAGTTTTATATTAATCTGGGTAGGAAAAAAAATTGACGACATAGATATTTCTAAATTTGCTTTTTTTGTAATTTTATTGCTTGGCTTTTCTTGTTTCTTTTTTTCTAAAATTTCATCTATTTCCTTTTTGTTTTTAGCAATATTGTTAATGAGATTTTCCGGTCAAGGCATGATGTCTCATACAGCCACTACAACAATTTCTAGATATTTTACAAAATCAAGAGGAAAAGCTTTAAGCACAGGTTGGTTTGGATTGTCAACTTCAGAATTTATTTTACCAGTTTTAATGATTTATCTTCTGACAATTACTGAATGGCAAAATATTTGGATTGCAATTTCTATTATTGTATTAATTTTTTTACCTTTATCTTCTTTTTTTTTAATAAAAAATCTTAATTTTGATTCAAGAGAAAAAAGTGAAGACAATACTCTTAACGAAGATAGTTTTAAGCAATGGAAAAGAATTGAAGTTATAAAAGATTATAGATTTTATATTGTTTGTGCAAATATGTTAGCAATGCCTTCTATTGCTACTGGAAGTTTTATTTATCAATCTTTTATACTTTCTTCAAAAAACTGGGGTCCATATATAATTGCACAATCTTTTATGTCTTATTCTATACTTTCAGTTATAGCATTAATTTGTTCAGGTTTTTTAATTGATAAATTTACTAGTAGAAAAATTTTAATTTATATGAATATTCCTTTATTTTTTGCAGCAATGGTATTGTTTTATTTTGACAATCCTTTTTCATCATTTGTGTTTTTTGGATTAATTGGTGTTACTAACGGACTTTGCAATGTGCTTGGATCATCAACATGGGCTGAAATATATGGGGTAAAATACATAGGATCTATAAAGGCGCTGACTACTGCTTTAATGGTATTTGCCACAGCTTTTGGAACAGCAGTATTTGGCATCTTAATAGACAAAGGTTTTTCTATAGAACAAATCTCTTTAGTTTCTGCAGCTTATATTTCTGTTTCAATAATTTCTTTGTTCTTTATAAGAAAAAACTTAAATCCTGAAAAAATATAGAAATCACTTGATTTTATACTTTGCGAAGTATAAACAACCCGCATGGCAAGAGTAACCGTAGAAGATTGTATAGATAAAGTAGACAGCCCTTATGAATTAGTGTTAGTTGCAAAAGAAAGAGCAACTCAACTTAATTCAGGATTGGAACCAACAATAGATAGAGACAACGATAAAAATACCGTTATCTCACTAAGGGAAATTGCTGAAGAGAATATTAAAGTAAAAGATTTAGTTGAAAGCGCTGTTTATAAACTTAGAAAACATGTAGAGCAAGTTGATGATGCTTCTGAAGATGATGAAGTAGTAGGAGATGATTTTGAAAATCTTTATAAAGGAGAGATCTCAAAGAGTGGAGTTCCAATATTGCCTTCAAAAAGAGCTAGAAAAATTCCTGAAAAAATTCAAGTATCTAAAGAAGACCTTGTTGAATTAAAAAATTCGCCAGAAGAAAAATCGATTGAAATCGAACCCACAGAGCAAGCTGAAGAACCTCAAGAAGAAGATGTTTCTTTAGAT
>CAZAGV010000086.1:0-4259 GCA_964484975.1 uncultured Candidatus Pelagibacter sp. | reverse complement strand
ATTGGACCTATTTTAGCCACAAAATATTAAGATTTTAAATTTATCAAATGTACATTGGAAAATTATTCAAGAATTTACCTAAAAAATATTATTTACATAAATTTAATAATTTAAGTTTAGATAGCAGAAAATGTAAACAGGGTGATATTTTTTTTTCAATAAAAGGGGTAAAAAAAAATGGAAATAAATTTATTAATAGTGCGATTAATAATGGTGCAAAAACAATTGTATCTGATTTAAATTTTCAAGGAAAAAAAGAAAATATTTTATTTATTAATAACAAAAATGTTAGAAAATTAGTCTCAGAAATTGCTTCAAAATTTTACAAAAAAATTCCAGGAAATTTAATTGCTGTTACTGGTACAAATGGTAAATCTTCAATAGCAAGTTTTTATTCTCAAATACTTAAGCATAACAAATCAAGAGTTGCTTCAATTGGAACTCTTGGAATAAAAACTAATAATAGTAATAAGTTGACGGAAAATACAACTTTAGATCCTATAACTATTCATAAAACTCTTTCATTAATAAAAAGAAAAAAAATAATAAATACTATTTTAGAAGCATCTAGCCATGGCCTAAAACAATATAGGTTAGATGGGTTAAAATTTGATACGACAATTTTTACAAATTTATCTAGAGATCACCTAGATTATCACAAAACATATAAAGATTATTTTAATTCTAAATTAATATTATTTAATAGACTTACAAAAAAAAAAGGAAATGTAATTTATGATAATGATATTTCTCTATCAAAAATATTTAAAAAAATTTGTATAAAAAAAAATTTAAAATCTTTAACTATTGGAAAAAAAAATTCTAATTTAATAATAAAGAAGCACGAATATGTTAAAAATCTACAAAAAGTTGAAATTGAATTTAACAAGAAAAAATACTTATTTACTACAAACTTAATTGGAAAAATTCAGATCAAAAATATTTTATTTGCAATTCTAGCAGCAAGTAAAAGCAAAATTAAGTTCAACAAAATAATTAAGTCTATAAGCGATATAAAACCTGTCGAAGGAAGGCTGGAGAGCATTGGTAGTATTAAAAATAATTCTAAAGTAATATTAGATTATGCTCATACACCAGATGCATTAAAGTATACTTTAAAAAGTATAAAAGAGCAGTTTAGTCATAGCTCTATCTCAATTGTTTTTGGTTGTGGAGGTGATAGGGATAAAGACAAAAGACCTATTATGGGCAAAATTGCAAATCAGTACTGCAATAAGATATTTTTAACAGACGATAATCCTAGATATGAAAATCCAAAGAAAATTAGAAAACAAATAAAAAAAAAAATAGTTAAATCTAAACTAGTTGAAATTGCATCTAGAGAGAAAGCAATAAAAGTAGCTATAGAAAATTTAAACTCAGGAGACATACTATTGGTTGCAGGGAAAGGACATGAAATTTATCAAGAATATAGAGGCAAGAAAAAAATTTTTTCTGATAAAAAATACATTTTAAAAGAAATTAATTCAAAAAATAAAAAATTATTTAAAAATTGGAAAGCAAACATTTTAAATGAAAAATGTAATTTAGGTCTAGTAAACAAAAAATTAAAAATAAATAAAGCATCGATAAACTCAAAAAATATAAAAAAAAATGATATTTTCTTTGCAATTAAAGGACCAAAAAATGATGGAAATAATTATGCAGATGAAGCTATTAAAAAAGGCGCTTCTTTAGCAATAGTAAATAAATTAGGAAAATTTAATAAATCAAAAAAAATAAAAACAAATAATACTTTAAGAGTTTTAACGAATGCATCTAAAGATGTACGAAAAATTTCTAGCGCAAATTTTATATCCATTACAGGAAGTTCAGGAAAAACTTCTTTAAAAGATTTGCTTTCATTTTGTTTAAATAAATTGGCATCAACCACAAAATCAACTCAATCTTTCAATAATAAATTTGGTGTTCCATTGAGCTTATTCAATGTAAAAAAAAATGATAAATTTGCAGTTCTTGAGGTGGGAATGGATAAAGCTGGGGAAATAGATGAATTGACAAAAATAGTAAGACCTGATTTTGGAATTATTACCAATATATCATACGCACACATTAAAAATTTTAATAATCTTACCGAAATTGCAAAAGCTAAATCCGAGATCATAAAAAATATAGTTGAAGGAGGAAAAATTATACTTAATCGAGATGACAATTATTTTAATTTTTTAAAAAAAATTGCATTAAAAAAAAACCTTAATATAATTTCTTTTAGCAAAAATAATTCTTTATCAGATATTTATATTAAAAAAATAACATCAAATAAAATAAATTCTAAAATTTTTATTAATATTAAAAATACAACAAAAAGCTTTTTAATTAAAAAAAATCTACATCCATATTTACATAATATTTTGGCATCTGTAGCTATAATTTCAGAATTTTATAATTTAAAAAATATTGATGAAAAATTATTTTATAATTTTAAATTACCATTTTCGCGAGGCGATATAACAAAAATAAGACTAAAGAATAAAGTAATTTACTTGACTGATGAAAGTTATAACTCTAACCCTCTTTCATTAAAATTTGCTATAGAAAGCTTTAATAAGCAAAATAAAAATAACAAATATCTAATTTTAGGAGATATGCTTGAACTTGGAAGATTTTCAAAAATATTGCACAAAAAAATGTCTAAAATAATCAATAAAACTTCTATAAAAAAAGTTTATGTTATAGGAAAACATATAAAAGAAACTTTTCATGCTATTGATAGAAAAAAAAGAGGTCGAATTTTAAGAGATAAAAATGAAATATATCAATTGATTAAAAATGATTTAAATAATAATGATCATTTAATGATAAAAGCTTCTAATTCAACTGGTTTAAATAGTGTTGCTGCAAATATAAAAAAGGGAAAAATTTATGCTATATAATTTGTTTTCAAATCTTGTAGAGAACTATCCTGTTTTTAATGTTTTTAGGTATTTGACAGTTAGAACAGGTTTATCAATGTTTACTTCAATGATAGTAGTTTTTTTTATTGGCAACCCAGTAATTAATTATTTTGCAAGTAAGAAAATTCATAATCCAATTAGATCCGATGGTCCCACTGATCATATTGTAAAAAAAATTGGAACACCAACAATGGGAGGTGTATTAATTTTAATTGGAATTTTTTCTGGAGTGTTATTATGGTCGGATTTATCAAATCCCTACAATTGGTTTTTAATATTCATAGTAGGAGGATTGGGCATTCTTGGAGCATATGATGATTATAAGAAAATCAAGAGCGGAAGTTCTAGCGGAGTTTCATTTAGATTTAAAATAATTTCTCAAGTTATTATAGCTTTAATCGGAATCTATATTTTAACTTATCATGTAAATTCTATTGAATTAAAAAATCTATATTTTCCATTTTTTAAAAATTTAGTTATTAATCTTGGTTGGTTTTTTATTCCATTTTATTTATTTATAATTGTTGGATCTTCAAATGCTGTTAATTTAACTGATGGTTTGGATGGACTAGCAACAGTTCCTATTATACTAGTCGCATCTTGTTTTGCATTTATAAGTTACGTTACTGGAAATATTGTATTTTCAGAATATTTGCATATTCCATACATTAAAGACGTAGGAGAAGTTGCTGTATTTTGTGGCTCAATTATAGGTGCATGCATTGGCTTTCTTTGGTTTAATGCGCCACCTGCAAAAATATTTATGGGAGACACGGGTTCTTTAGCCTTAGGAGGATCTCTTGGTGCTGTTGGCATAATAACAAAACATGAAATTGTTCTAGCTATAACTGGTGGACTATTTGTTTTAGAGGCAGTTTCAGTAGTAGTGCAAGTTATTTCTTATAAGTTAACGGGAAAACGAATTTTTAAAATGGCTCCAATCCACCATCATTTTGAAAAAAAAGGATGGGCCGAGTCAACAATCGTAGTTAGATTTTGGATTATATCAATTATTTTAGCAATGATTGGACTGGCCACACTTAAATTAAGATAATGTTTAATTTAAATGATAATTTAAAAAATAAAAAATTTCTTATTTATGGATATGGCAAAAGTGGACATGCTTCGTTCAATTATTTAAAAAAAAATAATAAAATATTAATTTATGATGATAATAAAAAAATTAAAAAATTTTTTATCTCATTAAAAAAAATAAAATTAACAGAATTTAACTACATAGTTTTAAGCCCCGGTATTGATATTAATAAATGTAGGCTTAAAAATTATTTAAAAAAAAACAAAAAAAAAATAATTACTGATCTAGATATTTTTCACTTAAATAAT
>CAZAGV010000085.1:0-4348 GCA_964484975.1 uncultured Candidatus Pelagibacter sp. | reverse complement strand
TTCATGACGTATAATACCAGTTTTGAGGATAGTCAGCAATAAATTTAGTCAGCTAGTCCATCTGATCTAGCTGTATTTCTCTCTAGATGTATTGGTAATACTTTACCATAAATTGCTTTTGAATGTTCTGGAGTATTTACTCTCCAAGGATCTAAAACATAGGCTGGTATACACATATATCTTGATTTTTGACCTTCAATCTTTGTTACTCTGTGTAAAGTAAATCTTCCTTTAAATATTTGAAGATCGCCTGGTTCTAATTTTAATTGTTTAACTCTTTTTCTGTCACCGTTTAAAACTTTTTTAACTTCATCAAAATTTTCATTACCAGGTTCTCTTATATTTGGACAATATTCAAATACTCCACCTTTTTCTGGTTTTTGAATCATTAAGCTTAAAGTGAATTCACAGCTATCAAAATGCCAAGGTAGAATTCCTTCAGATTTCATAACATTGTAAGCATGACAAGCCAAAGGATCCGCCCATCTATAAATTGGAGAAACTCCTAAACATGCTGATACAAATTTTAAAAGTTCATCTGTTTCATAAAGATATTTCATTTCAGAATTTTTTGGAAAACAATCTGAATTTAAATATCCATTATATCTATTCATGAAAGTTCTTTTTGGATGATCTTTTGGTAACTTTGGATCGTCCTCAGCATATAAATAAGGATTTATACTTTCTTTAGACATATAAACTTCATCTAGTTGTTTTTCTAATTCTGAGTTCATTACCTCTAATGATTTTGGTAAAATAAAATTAGGAATTGTAGAACAACTAAATTGATCTAACTCTTCTTTACATTTATTGATTAAATTTTTAATTTTTGGAGAATTTAAGTCGTAAATTGGATATTTTTCTAAATCTACTATAGATTTAAGTCTTTTGTTCACTTCAAATCTCCATCCTCTCGCATTTTTGCTCTAATTTTTGTTGCTGAAATTTTTTGTATTTCTTCAGGCATAACTATTTCTTCTATTTTATAACCAACCCCTCTTCCGTAACAAATGTTAGTTATATTGGGAACAAGAATAATTTTAAATCTGCCCTCATATTTTGGATTTAATCTTTCTTCTATTTTTTTCTTTACTGTTTCAAAATCAAAAGGATTATCATCTACTCCCTGTACATCTCTTATTTGAATACAAACTTGACCAGTTTTTTTTATAATTTCTTCGAATAGAGCGTAATGACCATCGTGAAATGGTTGCCACCTTCCCAACATTTGCGCTGTTGGTTTTTTGTTATCCCACTGATATGACATTAATTAATCTCCTTTGCTATTTTTGGTGCCCAAACTTTAGCATCTTGTGTTGTTACATGATAATCATATTTTTCAGGTTTAACAAACATCTGGTTAGTGTCATCAAACCTCCCTTTCTTAATTGTATCTACCCAAACTATATAATCTGCTGGAAATAAACTTCTTGCTTCTGGTGTTGGACAAATAAAATCTGCAATAACATAATTTCCTTCTTCTTTAATTTTTATTGCTAATTCTGCCATACGTTTTGCTTGTCTAGATCTTCCTTCTTCCGAAAAATCCCAATCATTGGCAGCTTTTCTCACTTCATCAGCATTAATTCTTTTTGCATTTATCAAAGGTGCTAATTCTGATGCTAGAGTAGTTTTGCCAGATCCAGGTAAACCCATTATTAAAATTATTTTCATTATAAGTCTTCTAGCGGATGATGAGACATAAGTTCAAGATTATTTTCACCAACTAAATATTGTTGTTCAAGTTTAACTCCCTCTTTTCCTCCGACTTTTCCTATGTAAGTTTCGACAGTAATTGTCATATTTTTTTCAAAATTACCTTCTTTTTGACCTCCATCCGTTGGGTATTTTATCAATGGCCACTCATCGCAAAGGCCAATTCCATGAACCATACATGGATATCTGTTTCCATAATACTCTTCAGGAAGTTTCCAAGATTTTTCGGTAAATTCTTTAAAAGACATTCCTGGTTTAATTAGTCGAGCATTGTGATCAATATGTTCAAGTCCCATTTGATATAATTTTTTTTGATCACTGCTAAATTTATTTCCTTCTACAAATGCTCTTGATATATCCGCACAATATCCATACGGTCCAACCATATCTGTATCAAAAGATACTATTTCACCTCTTTGAATAACTTTATTGCTACTTTCTTGCATCCACGGATTTGTCCTTTCACCAGATGAAAGTATTCTACACTCAATCCATTCACCACCATGTTCAATATTTGTTTTGTGTAAAATTGACCAAAGTTCATCTTCGGTCATACCAGCTTTTAATTCATTACGCATTTTAGCAACACCAATTTCAGCAACTTCTATTGCGGCCTTCATGCATTTTAATTCTTCAGGAGATTTTATAACTCTTGCTTGTTCAAGAATTAATTTAGCATCTACTACTTTAATATCTGCTTTGTTTAAAGCTGTTACTGCTGGGCCATTAATAACATCAATTGCTACTTTTTTACTTTTAAAATAAGAATTTGATAAATCTTTAATCTCATTAACCCATTTTTTTAATTGTACACTTGCTTGGTCACCATTACTAAAATAATCCCAAGTTATTGCTGGTCTTATTTCATCTATTAAATTTAAATGGCTAGATAGTCCTTCGCAGTTAAAATATTCATATAAAATTACCGGTCCGTTAACTGGCACAAAGCAGTATCTGGTAAGATTATGCATATGATAAACGCTCATATTTGTAGTGTCCAAAGCGTATCTGACATTAACGGGATCAAACAATATACAAGCTTCTAAATTGTTTTTTTCTAATTCTTTTTTAACTCTATCCAACCTGTAAGCTCTAAGTTTCTCAAAATTAATCTCGTCTTCTCTTAATCTTTTTTTTGTTATAAAATTTTGTTTTGATTTTGTATCTGGAATAATTTTTCTATCAAATTTCATTAAATTAAAGCATCTTTATTCCTATTCCAGTTTTAGGATAGGTGTATAGATTATAATTTGCAGTAATTTCTTCGCCTAATTTAATATCTCTAGTTGCATAAATGCCAAGTCCTTCGATTGGTGATTTTTTTATAGTTACACACTCCGGTAAAGGTTTATACATTTTTTTATATCAAATTTGTTGCTACCCATTTATGAAAATGGTGCGTGGGATTATCCATAATTGGTGAAAAATTTCCACCATTATAAGAAGGTGAATTTCGACCTTCTTGCATACCTTCTATTATACCAACATCTTCGGACTGAACACTTTTCCATAATTTATGATTCTGTTTTCTTAAAGGTTTAAATTTATTTGAATTAGCTGCTTTTTCACCAACATAATATATTTCCATGTACTCTTTGGTATATTTGTGATCAATTGGTTCCAACCAATAAGAATAAAAATGATCTTTATGAATACCCAGCATTACGTTTGGAAATAAAGCCACATATTCAGCAATGTGTTCTTTATCTTTTGGCCAATTAGGAAAACACGGAAATTTTTCTTTGCCTTTTAACTTTGGATTATAAACTGTTGTTCCTTGGCCAGCAAAACGGTTTGGTAAACCTTGTATATGATAATGATCTTCAATTTTTGAATAAGAATTTAATCCAGGGTGAACCCAAGGTAAATGATAGCTCTCACAGTAATTTTCTATAGCAAACTTCCAATTGCATTTTGCATTTAAATTAAAATATCCATAATCATCTGAATGAACTATTAATTGTCTATCTTTTTTTGGCCAAAAATTTTCCCATCGATCACTTAAAGGTTTTATGTATTTATCAAACGTAACTTCATTATTACTTATGTTTACAAAAATTAAATCTAGCCAAACGTTAGATCTAATTTCTTTTAAATTACTTTTTGATTTATTAAATTTTACTGAATTATGTTTATTCATGCCACCAAGATGAGGGGTTGCAACTAATTTTCCTTCTGTATCATATGACCAAGAATGATAAGGGCATCTAATTACATTTTTTATTTTACATTTTTTTTGTAAAAGTTTGTAACCTCTGTGACTGCAAACATTATGAAAAACTCTTATTTTATTCTTTTTATCTCTTAAAATAATTAGTGGAATACCAAGTAAATCAAAAGGTTTTGCATCTCCAATATTTTTTATGGAGCTTGCAATTCCAACTACAACCCATTTATCTTCAAATAATTTTTTTCTTTCTATTTTTGTATACTCTTCACTTGTATAACATTCATTTGGTAAACCATGAGATGTTTCAATTGGATTATTAACAACGTCTAATTTTTTTTTTTCAATAATATTATAAATCTCTGACATTATTTAATTACTTCGTAAAGCCCCAACCAAGCATTTACATTTTTGCTTGCTATATAATTTGATTTGAAAAATTCTTTTTTTTTCCATAAATTATTT
>CAZAGV010000084.1:0-4425 GCA_964484975.1 uncultured Candidatus Pelagibacter sp. | reverse complement strand
GCATTTTTTAGTGACATATATCCATGTCCTTGTTTTTTCCAACAGTGATATTTCATGCCATATAATTCCAATGGATGCTTGTGTCCTCTGCATTCAACTTTAAGGTTTGGTGTAATTACGTCATTTTCTAAAGCTGAAAGTGCAACAATTGGTTTTATTGTTGAGCCTGGAGAATAAAGGCCTGAAACAGTTTTGTTCAACAAGGGCTTTAAAGGATCTTTTTGAATTTCTCTCCACTTATTTTTTTCAATTCCATATAAAAATAAATTTGGATCAAAAGATGGTGAAGAATTCATTGCAATTATTTCTCCTGTATAAATATCCATAACAGATATAGATCCTGCTTTTTCATTTAAAAGTTTTTGAGTATATTTTTGAATTTCTGTATCTATTGTAAGTTTTATTGTTTTGCCTTGCTCTCCTTCTTGAAAATCTATTTGATTTATTCTTTTTCCATAAGCATTTACTTCAAATCTTTGAACTCCATTTGTGCCTATCAATTCACTTTCTAGTGCTTTTTCTAAACCTGTTTTACCAACCCTTAATCCTGGTACATTTCTCTGTTTAATTGTTTCGTTGCTAATTAAATCTTCAACACTTGCTTCGGAAACATAGCCTAAAACATGTGTATAAGCTTCTTTATATGGATAGTTTCTACCAACTGTTAAAACAGGTCTTGCACCTGATAGTTCGTGAAGAAAAAAATTAATTTTTGAAAACTCGTCCCATGTCAAATTTTCAGATACAATTAAAGTTTTCCAAGGTTTTTGTTTATTTTTTTTTTTAATTAATCTCTGTAAGTGATTGTTGCTAAAATTTAAAATATCTTTTAGCCTAACCATTAAAGTTTTAAAATCTTCTACTTGTTCAGGAACAACATGTAATTGATAAACGGTAAGATTCTTTGCAATTCTATTCCCAAAATAATCTACAAACTCACCTCTTACAGGCGGAAGCCTTGCCTCTCTTAACCTATTTTTATCTGATAAAGTTAAATATTTTTTATTTTCGCTAATTTGAAGTGAAAATAACCTTCCAACAATTCCACAAAATATTACCGCTTTGGCAGCAGCAAAAATGAACATTCTTCTATTAACAATATTTGTTTTTTTAAAACCTGAATCTTCTCCGCTTCCACCAATCATGTTTTAATCCTAGAAATAATTTTTCGATAAATATCAAAGATATAAGCAAAAATATAATATATCAAAAATGTAAATACTATATTTCCTAATATTTCATAATAATTAATCTCTATTGAAAAAAATAACATTAGTAAAAAATAATTTATCGAATTTGCAACCAAAATTGTAAATAAAAAATATAACGAATCTTTTGCTAAGCTTGGTCTTAAAGTAATGTTTCTAAGGTATGCGGCAAATCCACAAATAATTAAGTATGTCAAACTACTAATTCCAATAGGAAATCCTAAAACTGTATCGTTGAACATTCCTGCAATAAAAATAAATCCATAACCAAGTGATTCTATTCTTTTTAAACTCCAGTAAAAAATTAATATAAAAGGAAAATTAAATGAAAAGTATTGATATTGTAAATAATTAAAATCAAATTCATTAAATACAGATAAAAATAACAATATAAGAGGTAAATATAAAAGAAGTGTATTTCTTGCTCTATTTAAAAATTTTGAACTCATTAATTATTGTCCTCTTCAAATGATACTAGTTTAACAAAAACTAGTTGTGATAATTTAGAAAAAAATGTAACTGTTTGTTCTTCTGTATTTTTTTTATTATAAATACCAATTGGAATTCCTGGTTTAAACAACTCTCCAGATCCAGAAGTATAAATAATACTTTCGTTTTGAATGATTACTTCACTTTCTAAGTATTCTATTTTGCCATTTTGTTTTCCGGTTCCTGATAAAATAGATTGAATATTTCCAGGCTCTATTCCAACTGGAATTTTACTATTTAAATCTGAAACAAGTAGTGCTCTAGCGGTAGAATAATTAACTTCAACAATTTTACCTACTAAATAATTTCCGTCCAATACCGCCATCCCAAGTTTAACATTGTCTTTAGATCCTTTATTCACAATTATTGATTTTAAAAAAGGACTGTTTTTGTCAATTAAAACTTTAGCAACCATTTCTTTAGAGTTGTAAATATACTCGTCAATTATTTTTTTTAATCTTTTATTCTCTTCTTCAAGAAATTGAGTTTCATATTTTTTGGATTGAAGTAGATTTAATTTTTCTTTAACTAGCAAATATTTGTTATAAACACTGTAATGATCTTTAACTTTATTAGAAAAATTCTGAATTTTTTTTTCAGGAACAGATACAATAAATGAAGATCGGTAAACTATTTCGTTTAAAACAATTTTAAGATAATTAGTTACCGGTAGATTGAATTTACTTAAAATTAACAATCCTATTGAAAAAAAAATTAATCCAATTAAAGAAAATCTTTGTTTGTTTCCTTTTTTAAGAAATGCTGAACGAATAGCTATTACAAAGTCATCCCTACTCGTTGCCATAAATTTTTAATACTCTGACAATATACTTGAAAAAGTCTCCTCTTGATCTAAAGCTTTACCTGTACCGATTGCAACACACGCTAAAGGATCGTCAGCTATATGAACTGGTAAACCTGTTTCTTTAGAAAATCTTTTATCAATATTTTTTAACAAAGCTCCACCACCTGTTAATGTAAGTCCCATATCAACTAAATCTGAAGATAATTCTGGAGGTGTATTTTCTAATGCATCTTTTACTCCATCAATTATTTCTTTTAAAATTGGATTTAAAGCTTCCGCTGTGTCCTCTTCAGTTATATTAACTTCTTTTGGAGTTCCTGATCGTATATCTCTACCTTTAACAGGATACTTATTGTTATTTGTAGGAATTGCAGTTCCAATTTCTTTTTTTATTTTTTCAGCAGTACTATCACCAATTAAAAGATTGTATTCTTTTCTCATAAAGTTTTGTAATGAATGATCCATTGCATCACCTGCTACTCTTAAAGAATTAGAATAAACTACTCCACCTAATGACATAACAGCAATTTCAGTTGTTCCACCACCAACATCTACTACCATAGAGCCTGTTGCTTCTGAAATAGGAAGTCCAGCTCCAATAGCTGCTGCTATTGGCTCCTCAATTAACTGAACTCTTCTTGCTCCAGCTGCAAGCGCACTATCTTGAATAGCTTTTCTTTCAACGGGTGTTGAGCCTGTTGGTACACAAATTAAAATTCTAGGATTTGCAAAAGTACTTCTTTTATGAACTTTTTTTATAAAGTGTTTGATCATTTCTTCGGTAACAATAAAATCAGCAATCACACCATCTCTTAAAGGTCTTATTGCTTGGATATTTCCAGGAGTTCTTCCAAGCATAGTTTTTGCTTCATCTCCAACAGCTAATACAGATTTTTTTCCTTTATTATCTACAACAGCTACAACAGATGGCTCATTTAGAACAACCCCTTGTCCTTTTAACACTACCAATGTGTTTGCAGTACCAAGGTCTATTGCCATATCTTGTGACCAAATTTTTGATACTTTGTTAAATAATCCCATTTAAATTCCTTTCATTTTTTGTTTGTAATTTTTTTCAATATTCTGTCCAGGAGCAATTTTATCTCTTTTAATAATCATTTTATTTAACGCATTAATATACGCGTTAGCTGACGCGACCAATGTATCAGTATCTGCTGCTTGTCCAACAGTTGTTTTTCCTTTTTCCTCAATTCGAACACTTACAGTTGCTTGGGCGTCAGTTCCTTCCGTTACAGCATGAACTTGGTATAGCTGTAAATTTACATCATGAGGATAAAGTGTCTTTATGCACTTAAATATTGCATCCACAGGCCCGTCCCCAGTTTCAGATGCTTTTTTTATTTCCCCATAAACTTCTAATGTCATATCGGCTCTTTGTGGTTCACCCGTGCCGGCAAATACTTTTAATGATTTAAGGCTTATTACATTATCTTCTTTAATTAAGCTATCATCTACTAAAGCTGCTATATCATCATCATAAACATGTTTTTTCTTATCAGCTAAAACTTTAAATTTTCCAAAAGCAGTTTGAATAATATCATCTGTGACATCAACATAACCAAGTTCAGTTAATTTGTCTTTAAAAGCATGTCTTCCAGAATGTTTCCCCATCACTAAAGAAGTTTTTTTAACTCCCACACTTTCTGGTGTCATAATTTCATATGTATTTCTATTTTTTAACATTCCATCTTGATGAATTCCTGCTTCATGTGCAAAAGCATTTTTTCCAACAATTGCTTTATTAAATTGAACTGGAAAAGTTGCGTTGGATACTACTTTTGAAGCTTTACTTAACAAAGTAGTGTTAATTCCAGTTTCATATGGCATTAAGTCATTTCTTGTTTTTATTGCCATAACAATTTCTTCAAGAGATGCATTTCCAGCTCTCTCACCAATTCCATT
>CAZAGV010000083.1:0-4455 GCA_964484975.1 uncultured Candidatus Pelagibacter sp. | reverse complement strand
AAATCTATAGATCAATACACAAGAATGTATGTCACACCTGTACCAAATGAAAGTATAGATGTTGGTAGGCCAATGAAAACAACACCAATATATAAAAAATTAAAAGATATGGGAGCTATATACTTAGACTCTTATGGTTGGGAAAAACCAATATGGTTTGGAAAACCTGGAATGAAAGAAGAATATAGTTTTAAAAGATCAAATGCCTTTCCATATGTACAAAAAGAATGTGAAAATGTTCAAAACAATGTTGGAATTTTAGACTTAAGTACATTTGCAAAATATGAAATCAAAGGAAATGGAAGTGAAGAATATTTAAATCGTCTATGTGCGAATATAATTCCAAAAAAAGATGGAGGCATAATTCTTGGTCATACTCTTAATAAAATAGGTAGAATCCAAAGCGAATTAACCATAACTAGATTATCCAAAGATAATTATTATGTTTTATCTTCAACAGCTTCGGAAATAAGAGATTTAGACTGGTTTAATCATAACTTAAATAAAGATGAAAAAGTTGAAATTAAAAATGTAACTCAAGACTATGGAGTGCTTGTTTTGGTAGGACCAAAATCTAGAAATGTATTATCTCAATTAACTTCTGAAAATTTAGATAATAAAAATTTTCCTTGGTTAAAAGGAAAAGAAATAGAAATTAACAAAGTTCCAGTAAGAGCTCTTAGAATTAATTACATGGGAGAATTAGGTTGGGAATTACATCATCCAATGAGCCAAATGGAAAAATTATACGATGCACTATACGAAGTAGGTAAAAAAGAAAAAATGCAAAACTTTGGAACGTATGCAGTAAATTCACTGAGAATGGAAAAAGCATATAGAAGTTGGGGAGCAGAACTAACAGGAGAGATTAGTTTGGTTGAAGCAGGTATGGATCGCTTTTTTAATTTAAATAAAAAAAATAAATTTATTGGTTCTGATGCTCTGAGGAATAAATTACAATCAGGAGTTGACATTAAAATAGTCTACTTAGAAGTTGATGTTGATGATGCTGATCCAAGAGGTAATGAACCAGTATATTTTAATGATAAGATAGTGGGTGTAGTAACTTCAGGAGCATATGGTTTTAGAGTTAAAAAAAGTCTTGCTTTTGCTTATGTTAATTCAAATTTAGCAAAAGAAGGAAATGAATTTTTAATTTCCATACAAGGTCAAAAAAAGAAAGCAAAAGTTCTTGGTCTTTCAGCTTACGACCCAGACAACAAAATCTTGAAGTCCTAAATTTATTATATTGACAGTTAAATAAAAAAAAAGTAATTGGCGAAATAAGTAATTTTTTATGGCTAATAAAACAAATTCTCCCCCGAAACCATACTTAGGATTTGGAACAAGAATCAGAAAATCTCCTTTCTTTGAGTCAACTTTGAAATGGGGATGTAAGGAATATACAACATATAATCACATGTATTTTCCAGTATATTATAATACGCCAGAAGAAGACTTCTGGAGCCTAGTTAATGACGTGACTTTATGGGACGTGTCAGTTGAAAGACAGGTTGAAATCACAGGTCCAGATGCTACAAAATTTACTCAATTGCTAACTCCAAGAAATTTATCAGATTGTCAAGTTGATCAATGTAAATATGTTTTAAATACAAATTATGAAGGCGGAATTCTTAGTGATCCAATTTTATTAAGACTTGCCGAAGATCACTGGTGGTATTCAATATCTGATAGTGATCTTTTGCTTTGGGCTATGGGAGTGGCAGGCAAAGATAAATATGACATAAAACTACAAGAACCAGATGTATCTCCTTTACAAGTACAAGGTCCAAAATCAAGAGCTTTAATGACAGAACTATTTGGTTCGTGGATTAATGATTTAAAATATTACTGGTGCAAACAAACAGAAATTAAAGGAATTCCAGTAGTTATTTCAAGAACTGGATGGAGTGGAGAAATAGGTTATGAAGTTTATTTACGTGACGGAAAAAAAGGTGCTGAACTTTATGAAATGATAATGGCTGCAGGCGCAAAACATAAAATCGCACCAACAGGTCCTTCTCAAATAAGAAGAGTTGAAGCAGGAATTTTTTCATATTTTCAAGATATGAGAGTAACTGATAATCCTTTTGAAATAGGAATGGATCGATTGGTTGATCTTGAAATGGAAGCAGATTTTGTTGGAAAAGAAGCACTTAAAAAAATAAAAGCAGAAGGAATTAAAAGAAAATTAGTAGGAATAGAAATACTGGGTGACCCAATAAGTAAAGTTGTTCCACCAGAATACACTCCTGGTTATTTTGTTCCTGACCACTGGCCAGTATTTGATGATAAAGAAGAAATTGGTTATGTAACATCAAAATGTTTTTCTCCAAGATTAGAAAAAAATATTGGTTATGCGTTTATACCAATTGGATATGCTAAAGAAGGAACTCAATTTACAATTAAATCTCCTTACGCTAATTTAGAGGCAAAAGTAGTACCAACGCCTTTTTATGATCCAAAAAAGAAAATTCCAATAAAATAATATATCAATGCTCTCAAAATTGATTAGTGAGAGTAATTTTTGAATTTTAAAGATACATTTTTAGCAAGCTTAGTTCCAATTTTTTTAGGTTTCGGTTTTGTAATTGCTAAACCAGCGATGGAATATTTTCCTCCTATGCTTTTGACGGGTTTAAGGTTTTTTTTTGCAGCATCAATTTTAATTTGGTGGTTTCCAATACCAAGAGGTTTCCTTAAAAAAATATTTTTAGTCTCTTTAATAGCCAATACATTACAATATTCCATTACATACACGGGTCTAAATATGATAGATGCTTCAGCGGCAGTATTACTTGTTCAAATGGAAGTTCCATTTGGAGTAATATTTGCGTATCTTATACTTAAAGAAAAACCAACTATTAGAAGTATAATAGGAATAAGTATCGCATTAATTGGAGTTTATATTTTAACCGGCACACCTAATTTAGATGGTAAATTTATTGGCGCGACCTTAGTGTTTACAGGAGCGGGTATTTGGGCCTTAGGACAAGTTTTAGTCAAGCCATTAAGTAAAGAAATAAATCCAATAGCTCTTGTTGCTTGGTTAGCATTGTTTTCTGGTCCAATATTAATTTGTCTTTCTGCTATTTTTGATGGAAATACAATTAACTACTTTAAAACAGCAAATCTTAATAGTTGGATAATTGTGATTTTTTTAGGATTTATTATGCAACCAATATCATATGGTTGTTTCTATTATGTTTTGAAAAATAATCCTATATACAAAGTTCTACCTATAGTTACTATGGGTATACCTCCTACTGGATTATTGGCAGCTATTTTTATTCTTGGAGAAGAACCAACTAAAGAATTATTTATCGGTGGTGTTATTATTCTTGTTGGAGTGATTATGATAGTATTTAAGAAAGAAAAAAATTAAAAATTACTTACTAATAATAACATGAGCTTATTTACATCGGTCAAAGTTATAAACTCTGGAAAAGCTATTATTTTATCTCGTAAATTTGGAAATTCTTTAAGATATCACTCTACTTGGTTATTAGATAACTCATTAGATGATAAAACAAGAGATAAAAAAAATGGTCAACGTTTAATTACTGTAAACGACATACCAATTAAAACATATGTTAAATCTGCGTTTCTTAATAAAAAAGGTAAAGAGATAATTTTAAATTTTTTACCTCAAAAAAAAAAGATTAAATTTTCTACTAAATGGCTGGAAGATAATGCTTATGATAAAAAAAAAGTTGGCTCAAAAGTTTGGCTTGATCCAGGTTTGAAAACTTGGTCAAAAAAAACTTTAAAACACATTCCAGTTATTAATTATAAAACTGCAAAATCAAATAAAAAATTACTTCTTAAATGGCTTGAATCTTTTAATAGTCTTGGATTTGCCAAAATAACCGAGTGTGGGAAAAAAAATGGGACTGTTTTAAAAATAGCAAAGCTTTTTGGTTATGTCCGTGAGACTAATTATGGAAAATACTTTAATGTAAAATCAAAAACAAATGCGGTTAATTTAGCATTTACTAATCTAGGATTACAAGCACATACAGACAATCCATATAGAGATCCTGTACCAACTATACAAATTCTACATTGCATAAAAAACTCTACTAAAGGAGGAGCAACAAAAGTTATAGATGGTTTTAAAGCGGCTATACTTTTAAAAAATAAAAATAGAAAATATTTTGATTTACTTTCTAAATATTGTTCACGTTTTGAATTTAAGGGGAAAAAAAATGTTCATTTAAAATCTCGTTTTCCAATGATTGAACTATCTGCTGATAATGAGATAAGAGCAATTCATTTCAATAACCGTTCAATTGCACCTATAACTGATGTTCCTTATAATAATATGTTAGATTATTATGCAGCATACAGAAAATTTTCTAAAATAATAGATGATCCAAAAATGGCTGTCAGTTTTAAATTAAGACCAGGTGATGCTTTTCTTGTCGACAATACAAGAGTTCTTCATGCTAGAAC
>CAZAGV010000082.1:0-4558 GCA_964484975.1 uncultured Candidatus Pelagibacter sp. | reverse complement strand
GTTGTCAATTAAGCCAATAATTTTTACACCAAGTTTATCAAACATTCTTATTCCACGTTTTACATCCTGCAATGCAATTTCTTGAGGTGTAGAAATAATAATTACTCCATCCATTTTTATTTCTTGTGAAAATGTAAGTTGAGTATCACCTGTTCCTGGTGGCATATCTACAATTATAAAATCTAAATCTTTCCAAGCAACTTTCTGTGTAAAAGTTTTTATTGCACTTGTTACCATTGGACCTCTCCAAATCATTGGAGTTTCTTCTTCAGTTAAAAAACCAATAGACATACATTGAATGTCATACTTTAAAATTGGATTTAAAGTTTTTCCATCACTTTTAGGTTTTTCATTTATTGAAAATAATTTTGGCAATGAAGGTCCATAAATATCCGCATCCAATAATCCAACTTTACATCCAGACTTTTTTAATGCTAAAGCTAAGTTTGTAGCAAATGTAGATTTTCCAACGCCACCTTTTGCACTTGAAATTGCTATGGTAAATTTTGTTCCAATTATTGGGTTCTTTTCAAAGGATTTTTGCCGCGGTTTTGTATCCATGAATTCAACTTATCTTGTTTTTCTTGATAAAGACACTATATACAATGTCATATGAGCGATTTCAAAAATCAAAGCCCGTGGGGATCACCCCCAGGAGGTGGAAATGGTGACGGTTTTAGACGAGGACCAACACCACCCGATATTGATGAAATTGTAAAAAATATTCAAGATAAAATAAAAAAATTTTTTCCAGGAGGAACCGCAGGAGGAAAACCAATAGTTTTTGGTTTAGTGGTGTTATTAGTAATTTGGGCATTAAGTGGTTTGTATAGAGTTTTACCAGATGAACAGGGAGTAGTTTTAAGATTTGGAAAATTTGTAAATACTACTCAACCAGGTTTGAATTATCACTTACCTTTCCCAGTTGAAAGTGTTCTTACTCCAAAAGTTACAAAAGTAAATAGAATGGACATAGGCTTTAGATCGGAAAGAGATACTGGGTTTGGTTCAAGTGGAGTATCAGATGTTCCAGAAGAAAGCTTAATGTTAACTGGAGATGAGAATATTGTAAATATAGACTTTTCAGTATTTTGGGTAATTAAAGATGCTGGAAACTTTTTATTTAAAATTCAGGACCCAGAAGGAACAGTAAAAGCCGCAGCAGAAACAGCTATGAGAGAAGTTATTGCAAGATCAAAGATTCAGCCAATTTTAACTGAAGGAAGATCAAGAATAGAGATAGATACACAAGAAATTATTCAAAATATTTTAGACGAATACAATTCTGGAATACAAATAACACAAGTTCAAACACAAAAAGCTGATCCGCCAGATCAAGTTATTGATGCATTTAGAGATGTACAAGCAGCAAGAGCAGACATGGAAAGATCTAAAAATGAAGGTCAAGCATATGCTAACGATGTAATACCAAGAGCGCGTGGAGAAGCTGCAAAAATATTACAAGCTGCAGAAGCATATAAAAAAGAAGTTGTTGCAAAAGCAGAAGGTGAAGCAAGTAGATTTTTATCAATATATAATGAATATGCCAAAGCAAAAAAAGTAACACAAGAGAGAATGTATCTTGAAACTATGGAAAAAGTTTTAGCCGATATTGATAAAGTTATAATTGATAAGAACGCAGGTTCAGGAGTAGTACCATATCTACCTCTGCCAGAATTGAAAAAGGTAAATTAAATGAAAAAAATTTTACTACCAATAATTATAGTATTAGGGGCAGTAGCCTTCTTTTCAATTTTTATTGTTAAAGAAATTAATCAAGCAATAGTCCTTCAATTTGGAGATCCAAAAAGAATTATTTCTAACCCAGGAATTAATTTTAAAATTCCTTTTATTCAAAACGTAGTTTTCTTAGATAAAAGAATATTAAATTTAGATGCACCACCAGAAGAAGTAATTGCATCAGATCAAAAAAGATTAATAGTTGATGCTTTTGCAAGGTTCCAGATAGTTGATCCACTTAAATTTTATATTTCAGTTGGAAATGAAAGAGTAGCTAGATCGCGTTTATCAACAATTATAAACTCAAGAATAAGAAGTGTTCTAGGAACACAGAGATTACAAACATTATTATCTGCAGACAGAACAAACCAAATGTCATTAATACAAGATGGTGTAAATAATGAAGCAGAAAAATTTGGCATTAAAATTGTAGATGTAAGAATTAAAAGAGCAGATCTTCCACCAGCTAACAGTGAAGCAATCTATAGAAGAATGCAAACTGAAAGGGAGAGAGAAGCTAAAGAATTTAGAGCAAAAGGTGCAGAAATGGCAATCACAATAACTTCTACAGCAGATAAAGAGGTTACAGTGATTTTAGCAGAAGCTGAAAAACAATCTCAGATCATGAAAGGTGAAGGAGATGGTCAGAGAAATAAAATATTTGCAGATGCTTTCGGAAGAGATCCTGAGTTTTTTGCATTTTATAGAGCGATGCAGGCTTATGAAAAAGCTTTAATTGGAGGTGAGACGTCTTTAATATTATCTCCAGATAGTGAATTTTTTAAATTCTTTGGGAATATAAAGAAAAAAACAGATTAATATTTAAAATGAGAGAACTGATCATAGCACTTGGTCTATTCTTTTTTATAGAAGGAATTCTATACGCCTTATTTCCATCAAAAATGAAAAGTATTTTACTTAAAGCCAAAGATGCAAAAGATAGCCAGTTGAGAACAGGTGGTTTAATTTTTGCAATAATTGGCTTTATTATAATTTGGTACATGAAAAAAAATGGCATTTAGATCATTAAAAATACTTTTAGTAGCTATAATTTTTGTAAATTTTTCGACTTTAGGTAATACTAAAGATATACCCAGCTCTTTTGCAGATTTGGCTGAGAAATTAATGCCTTCAGTTGTGAATATTTCAACAACACAAACAGTGGTTACAAAAAGTAATCCATTTCCTGGATTTCAATTTCCACCAGGTTCACCATTTGAAGATATGTTTAAGGATTTTGGAACTCCTCAAAAAAGAAAAGCTTATGCACTTGGATCAGGATTTATTATTGATTCATCTGGCATCATAGTTACAAACAATCATGTAATTAAGGGAGCCGAGGATATTTTGGTTAGAATTGAAGGTGGACAAGAGTATGAAGCTAAAGTTATAGGTGCTGATCCACTTTCAGATCTTGCAATTTTAAAGATAAAATCAAATGAAAAATTTAAACCAGTTAAATTTGCTGACTCGGATAAAGCAAGAATAGGAGATTGGGTTATTGCTATAGGAAATCCATTAGGCCTTAGCGGAACTGTTACAGCCGGAATTATTTCAGCGAGAAACAGAAATATTGGTATGTCAAGATATGAAGATTTTATTCAAACAGATGCATCAATTAACCAAGGAAACTCAGGTGGACCCTTATTTAATATGAACGGAGATGTAATTGGAATTAATACCGCAATAATAGGAAGAGAAGGTAATATTGGAATTGGTTTTTCAATTCCTTCAAACAATGCAAAAATAGTTATTGATCAATTAATTAAATACGGTGAAACAAAAAGAGGTTGGCTAGGAGTAAGGATACAATTTGTAACTAAGGAAATTGCAGATGTTGAAAAACTTGACAAACCTAGAGGAGCATTAGTAGTGAGCGTTGCAGAAGGAAGTCCATCAGAAAAAGGAGGAATAAAAGGCGGCGATATAATTTTAGAGTTTGATGGAAAATTAATTAATGAAATGAAAGAATTACCACTAATTGTTGCACAAACAGAAGTTGGAAAAACTGTAGAAGTAAAAATCTGGAGAAGTCAACGTGAAGTAATAAAAAAAATTAAACTTGGAAGATTAGAAACTTCGGAAGATTTTAATATAAAGAAGGCCGAAGGACCAAAAACAACAGTTATTGAAGGTTTAAAAATAACAGTTAGAGCTTTAACAAACGAAGATATAAAAGCTAGAAATCTTCCTGAAAGTACAACAGGCGCAGTTATTGTAAAAATAGAAAATGATAGTCCAATAAATTACTTAAATGTAAATAATATAATTGTAGAAGCACAGAAAAAGAAAATTAAAACAGTTGGCGATCTTAAAAATATTGTAAATTCCGTACTAAGAAGCACTGATAAAACAATACTGATAGCTATTTATAATAACCAAAACCAAAGAAGTTATATTGGTGTTAAGTTAGATTAATTAATGGACCATAAGTCCAAAATCATTTTAATTGCAGGACCAACCGCCAGCGGCAAATCAAATTTTGCTTTAAAATTAGCAAAAAAAATTAAAGGAGAAATAATTAATGCTGACAGTATGCAAGTTTATAAACAGCTTCAAATTTTAACAGCAAGACCTAAAAAAAAAAACCTAAAAAAAATAAGACATCATCTTTATGGTTTTTGTGATGTAAAAAAAAAATATTCAACTGGTGAGTGGTTAAAGCTATTAATAAAGAAGATTAAAGATATTCGTAAAAGAAAGAACGTGCCAATTGTAGTTGGAGGAACAGGTTTATATTTCAAAGCTCTTATAGATGGACTGGTAAAAATACCCAATATTCCAATCAAAACAAGAAACAAAATTAGATTGATGCAAA
>CAZAGV010000081.1:0-4650 GCA_964484975.1 uncultured Candidatus Pelagibacter sp. | reverse complement strand
ATTAGGATTAAAATTAAGAATATCTTTATACAGTTCATTAGCTTTTTTAAAATTACCTGAATTTTGATAAACTGAAGCTAAATTCAACCATATACCTAAATCGTTTTTGATTAACTTTGTTGCTTTTTCATAAAGAATGATAGAATTTTTAAAATCTAATAATATATTTTTTAGACGAGCATAATTAACAATAGCCGCAGTATAATTTGGGTTTTTTTCTAAAATCTCATTAAAAATTCCTTCGGCTTTATCATATTCATTTAAATAAATATAAGAATTAGCAAGATTATTTTTTTGTCCAGGATTTGATGGATCGAGCTCAATTGCTTTTTTGAAATAAAATATTGAAGTTTTTATATTATTTAATCTTTGATGCGCCAAACCACAAATATTTTGCAAATAGCCTTTGTCAGGATATTTTTTAATCAATTTTTCACTCTCTAAAATTACTTTATTAAATTTTCCTGATTTTAATTCTTGTAAAAGTTGATCAAATTTTTTTTTTAATTCCATATTCGATCTTTAAATTAATTTAATTAATTTAAAAACAAATTAATAAAAAAATTAGGCTGGTTTATTCATAGAATTAAAGAATTCTGCATTATTCTTTGTATTTTTCAATTTTGAATTAATAAATTCAATTGCATCCATTGGTCCCATTGGTGCAATAATTCTTCTTAAAATATTCATTTTCTGCAAATCATTATTGTCAAAAAGCAATTCTTCTCGTCTTGTTCCAGATTTAGTAATATCAATAGCAGGAAATATTCTTTTTTCCGATATTTTTCTATCTAAAATAGTTTCACTATTCCCAGTTCCTTTAAATTCTTCAAAAATTACCTCATCCATTCTACTACCAGTATCTATTAATGCTGTTGCTATAATTGTAAGTGAGCCACCTTCCTCTATGTTTCTTGCTGCGCCAAAAAATCTTTTTGGTCTTTGAAGAGCGTTAGCATCAACACCACCTGTCAATACTTTGCCCGAACTAGGAACTACTGCATTGTAAGCTCTTCCTAGTCTGGTTATGGAATCTAATAATATAACAACATTTTTTTTATGTTCTGTAAGTCTTTTAGCTTTTTCAATAACCATCTCTGCTACAGCTACGTGTCTTTGTGCTGGCTCATCAAAAGTTGAACTTATAACTTCACCTTTGACTGTTCTTTGCATATCTGTAACTTCTTCGGGTCTTTCATCAATTAACAATACCATTAAATAACATTCTGGATGATTTGATGTTATAGAGTTAGCTATGCTTTGTAGTATCATTGTTTTCCCCGCTTTAGGTGGAGAGATTATTAAAGATCTTTGGCCTTTTCCTATTGGGCTTACTAAATCAATTAATCTTGCTGTTAAATCTGGTTTTTTTTCAGTTTTATTGCTTTCGACCTCTAAAGTAATTTGTTTATTTGGATATAATGGAGTTAAGTTGTCAAATGCAATTTTATGTTTTGATTTTTCTGGAGGTTCGAAGTTAATTTTATTTACCTGTAATAATGCAAAATATCTTTCACCATCTTTTGGTGCTCTTATAGGTCCTTCTACTGTATCTCCTGTCCTTAGACCAAATTTTCTAATTTGATTAGGACTTATATATATATCATCGGCTCCAGGTAAATAATTGGACTCCATGGCTCTTAAAAAGCCAAAGCCGTCCTGTAGAAGCTGAAGAACTCCACCGCCAGTTATTTCTTCTCCTTTTTCAGCAAGTTTTTTTAATATTGCAAAATATATTTCTTGTCTTCTAAGGGTGCTTGCGTTTTCGATTCCTAACTTTTCTGCTTCATCGATCAACTGTTCTGAGCTTCTCTTTTTTAGATCTTGTATATTCATAATTAAAAGGGGGACTTGTTAGATGTTAGATATTGGTAATATATATATTATTCTATAAATTTCAACCCTAGATTGGCTTAAAAATCACAATAAAAATAATCAATATTAATATAATTGTGGGAACTTCATTAATAATTCTAAAGAATTTTGATGTTTTTGTATTATTTTTTAATTTAAAGGATTTTAAACATATTCCTAAATATTCATTATAAATGGTAAGAAATATTACTAGGGCCAATTTTATATGCGTCCATAATTGTGAAAAAATATCTAAACCATTGATATAAATTAAGACTACACCAAATAGCCAGGTTGATATCATTGCTGGCCTCATTATGTAAAAAAATAGCCGTTTTTCCATTGTTTCAAATATATCTGTTGCTTCTTTTTTTTCAAAATTTTCAACGTGATAAATAAAAATTCTTGGAAGATATAACAAGCCTGCCATCCAAGATATAACTGCAATTAAGTGCAAAGATTTAAATAATAAATAAAAATTCATAATTTAGTTTAAACAAGGACATTTTGTAAAATTTGATGGGCATCTATTTTTTGGTGGATAGAGACTATCAGTTAATTTGTAATCCTCCTTATTTAAAATTAAATCTGACAACCCGTCTATAAAGTTTTCATTAACCCCTAAAGCTTCAATTCTAGTAAAGTTAGTGCATCCATTATTTCTTGCTAATTTTTCATATTCAATATCTAGCTCAACCAATGTTTCAGAGTGTTCAGAAACAAAAGCTATTGGTACAATTACTAGGTGTTTATTTAATTTCGAGTTTTCAATTATCACCTTTTCTGTTGACGGTCCTATCCATTTAAGAGGGCCAACTCTACTTTGATAACTTAATATATAATCAACACTAGAATTGTTTATTTCATTCATAATTCTTTTAACACTTTGTTCTATTTGCCATTGGTAAGGGTCACCTTTTTTAATATTTTTTTCTGGAATACCGTGGGCAGAAAAAATTAATTTAAAATTTTTTATATTTTTAATTTTTTCTATTATTAAATTTGAATGTGCTTTTATAAATTTTTTATCTTCAGGATAACAACAAATTGTTTTAGTAATTGTATTTAAATTATTTTTACTTGCTATTTCTTTCCACTCTAAAAACGAAGATCCCGAGGTTGCTGCTGAGTACTGTGGATATAATGGAAGTAAAATTATTTCATTTGGATTAAATTTTTTTACTTCTTGTATTGTTTTTGATGCCCTGGGGTGCCAACACCTCATAACAATAAATACTTTGTATTTTATGTTGTTTTGCTTTGTATTTAACGAATTTTCTAAAGAATTTGCCTGATCTATGGTTAATTTTAAAATGGGTGAAGATCCACCAATTTCTTGATAAATTTTTCTTGCAATGGGTGCTCTTCTTTTAGAAATTAGTTTTGCCAAAGGATATCTTATAAGCTTTGGTAAATTTAAAATTGCAGGATCATTGAATAAATTAAACAAAAAGGGTTCCACATTTTTTAAACTATCGGGTCCTCCCAAATTAAATAATACTATTGCTTTCTTCATTTATAATTTCTTACAATATTAATTAATTCACCGACCATTTTTGTTTTTGTTTCGGGTAAAATTCCATGACCAAGATTAAAAACATATGGGTGGTCTTTAAAAATATTTAAATATTTTTCTGCTTCTTTTTTTAAGATTTCTTTGTCTGTTAATAATATTTTAGGATCTAGCCCACCTTGAATGGGTATTTTTATTTCTTTAATTATTTTTTTAGGATCAATATCGTAGTCTATATTTACCATATCTGGATTAACAGCATCGCAAAATCTTTTATAATCTTTTATTCCTCTTGGGAAACAAATGACGGGAACACCTAGTTTTTTAACATGATCCACAAGATTTAAAGTTGGTTCATATATATATTCTGAAATATTGTCTTTTAATAATCCAGCCCAACTATCAAAAATTTGAATTATTGTAGCACCTGCTTTAATTTGATTTTCAATATGAATTTTGAGAAATTTTTCAATTATAATTAATAATTTATTTATCAACAATTTATCATTAAAAAAATTTTTAGATAAATTTTTTTTTGGTGACATTTTACTAATCATATAAACCAATATTGTCAATGGAGCTCCTACAAAACCGATTAAATCTTTATTATCTAGAATAGGATTTTTAGATAAGTTGGATATAGAGTTATAAATTGGTTTAAGTTTATTGTTGAATTCATCCTCATTAATATTTGAAAGTTTATTTAAATTTAATTCACCTAATTTAGGACCCAAACCTTTTTCAAATTTAACTTCTTGCCCCATACCATATGGCAACATTAAAATATCCGAAAAAATTATTGCGGCATCAAAGTTAAATCTTTTAATTGGTTGTAGTGTTATTTCCGTAGATAAATTTTGGTTTAAGCAAAGTTTAATAAAATCTGGATTTTTAACTCTAATTTCTCTAAACTCAGGAAGATATCTTCCGGCCTGTCTCATTATCCATATAGGTTTTATTTTTTGGTTTTTATTTTTTATGCATTCTTGGATTGGAGTCATATAATAATTATATATATAAGCTTTAGTATTTGTTTTATATCCTGTTAATATAAGGAATTATTAATTTTTAACATTTTACCCACTAAATATTAACATATAAAAATAATAAGAAATTAAGACAAATGGCCTTTTTTTTGTAAGTTTTATATTAAATAAATAATTGTGTATATTAATTATTAAGGTGTTTATTTATGTTAATAATTTAAAAGATATTCAAATAAAAAATAAAATAAAAATAGTTATTAATTTTTAACTTGTTTATTAAATTATTATAAACACTTT
>CAZAGV010000080.1:3045-4768 GCA_964484975.1 uncultured Candidatus Pelagibacter sp. | reverse complement strand
TTAAATGGCTTAAATCACTTCACCGTTACGGTTTTGCAAAAATGCATGGATGCGAAAAAAAATCTGGAACTGTCGTAAAAATAGCTAAGCTTTTCGGATATATTCGTGAAACTAATTATGGGAAATGGTTTGATGTAAAATCAAAAACAAACGCGGTAAACCTAGCGTATACAAATCTTGGTTTGCAAGCACATACAGATAATCCTTATAGAGATCCAGTACCAACAATACAGATTCTTCATTGTTTAAAAAATTCTACCAATGGAGGTGACTCAAAAGTTGTGGACGGTTTTTATGCAGCTTTACGTTTAATAAAGGAAAATAAAAAATATTTTAATTTACTTTCCAAATATTGTTCACGTTTTGAATTCAAAGGAAAAAAAAATGTTCATTTAAAATCTCGTTTTCCAATGATTGAACTATCTCCTGATAATGAATTAAGAGCAATTCATTTCAATAACCGTTCAATTGCACCTATAACTGATGTTCCATATAAAGATATGTTAAATTATTATGAAGCATACAGAAAATTTTCTAAAATAATCGATGACCCAAAAATGGCTATAAGTTTTAAACTAAAGCCAGGTGACGCTTTTCTTGTCGACAATACTAGAGTTCTTCATGCAAGAACTGCCTATCTAAATGCTGGAACACGTTGGCTACAAGGATGTTATGCTGATAAAGATTCTTTATTATCTAACATTTTAACCAAAGCTTTGTAGAAAAGGAAAAATTTCTAAAATATAATATCCTAAAGCTTGAAGTTGATTAGTTAAAATTAAAATACCCGTAAGAAGTAAAATCAATCCCCCAATTTTTGATACTAAATTAATATTTTTTTTAAAATTTTTAGAAAATATTAAAAATTTTTGAATTAAATAGCCTGACAATATAAATGGTAATGCCAAACCTAATGAATAAAAAAGTAAAAGTAATATTCCTTTATTAATACTTTCTTCTGTGGCTGCTAGAGCTAGAATAGAACCTAAAATAGGACCAATACATGGAGTCCATCCAAAACCAAAAGCAGCTCCTATAACTATAGGGCTGAATATATTTTTATTGTTATTTGTTTGAATTCTTTTTTCATAATTCAAAAACTTTAAATTAATTACACCTATTATATGAAGTGAAAAAATAATAATAATAAATCCTGCTACAATTCTTAATTCATATGAATTTTGAAGTAATAACTGACCTAAAAAAGTTGAAGCAGCTCCAAATATTATAAAAACTATAGAAAACCCAACGGTAAATAAAATAATTGGAATTAGATTTATATTTTTTTTTTCAATTAATTCATTAAATGAACTTCCTGAAACATATGAAATATAGCCTGGTATAAGAGGTAAAACACATGGTGACAAAAAACTAATAAGTCCTGCACCAAAAGCAATTAATAATTCAATCATATTTATATTTTAAAAGATTTAGAAACCAATCCTTTTACATTTGTTTTTATATTAAATAAAGACCCAGAAAGATTAAATTTTTTTAATTCACTTTTTTTCATTCCTTTTAATGCTGATGTTACAAAAATCTCATTTTTATTAATTCCACCAAACGTGCAATTTGTAATATTTTTTGCTGGCAGTTGAATTTTGTATATTCTTTTTCCTTTTAAATTATAAACTGTAATACATGCTCCTCCAAAATGACATATCCAAATATTTTTTTTACTATCTATTGTCATACCATCAGGTGATCCATCTTTTTTAGAAAA
>CAZAGV010000080.1:0-2945 GCA_964484975.1 uncultured Candidatus Pelagibacter sp. | reverse complement strand
GGTACCCATAAAGTTCCTTCCCCTAGTATCGTCTTAGCTTTCCAAATTGCTTTAGGTTTTGATGTTATAATTTTCAAATTATTCTGGCACTACTTTTGATTTTTGTTCACCTAAATTATCAATAGATAATCTAATTTGATCTCCAGCTTTAAGAAAAACTTGTGGTTTCATGCCCATTCCTACTCCAGGAGGTGTGCCTGTCGTTATAATGTCTCCTGTCTGCAAAGACATAAATTTACTTAAATAAGAAACAATAAAATTTACATTAAAAATCATAGTTTTCGAGTTACCAGTTTGCATTCTTTTACCATTTACATCTAAACTTAAGTTTAAATTATTAATGTCTGTAATTTCATCTTTTGTCACTAAATATGGTCCTATTGGACCAAAAGTGTCATTTGATTTTCCTTTAACCCATTGTCCCAATTTTTCTATTTGCCATTCTCTTTCACTAATGTCGTTAACCAAACAATATCCTAAAATATGTTCTGGTGATTCTGCTTCAGTAATATTTTTTAAATTTTTTCCAATAACAATACCGAGTTCTACTTCCCAATCTAATTTTTTAGAATCTTTAGATATTTTAATATCATCGTTAGGTCCATTAATTGAACTTGTAGCTTTCATAAAAACAATTGGTTCAGTTGGAACTTTGGCACCTGTTTCTTTTGCATGGTCTGAATAGTTTAAACCTATAGCAATAAATTTTCCTGGTTTAGATATACATGGTCCAATTCTTTCTGAACTAGATAGTTCTGGCAATGTTTCTAAATTAATTTTATTTAATTTATTGATTGTTTCAAAATTTGAATTTTCAGGATTAAAATCTTTAACATGAGAACTAACATCTCTAATTTTTGCGTTTTTATCTAAAACCGCAGGTTTTTCTTTATTCTTAGGTCCAACTCTTAATAACTTCATATAACTCCTTTTAATTAAATTGACATTCCGCCATCTATTGAATGTGTTATTCCTGTTACAAAATTTGATTCATCGCTAGCAAGATAAATTGCTAAAGTTGCTATCTCTTCGGCTGTTCCAAGTCTACCCATTGGTTGTCTAGCTATAAAATCTTTTTTTGCTTGCTCAGGATTAGCAGCAGCTTGGACTCTTCCTTCCCAAGAAGGTGTATGAACTGTTCCTGGTGCAATAGCATTGCATCTAATATTATTTTTTAAAAAATCTGATGCTATAGATTTAGTAAATCCTATTATTGCAGCCTTTGTAGTTCCATAAACAAATCTATTCGGTAAACCTTTCAAGCTTGATGCTATAGAAGAAACGTTAATAATACTTCCTTTGTTTTGTTTGATCATTTTAGGTAAAATTTCTTTAGTCATAAAATACATAGACTTAATGTTTACATCAAATGAAAAATTCCAATCTTTTTCATCACAATCTAAAATAGTTCCATGATGAACAAATCCAACAGCGTTAAATAAAACATCTATAGTTGTTAATTGAGAACAATATTCTTCTACAGCGGCTTTATTTGTGGAGTCTAACTTGTAAGTATCTATATTTGGATATTCTTGTTTAAGAGTTTTTAAAGTTTTTTCATTAATATCAGTTGCAAAAACTTTTGCACCTTCGTTATGAAAGGCTATTGCTGTAGCTCTACCTATTCCTTGTCCAGCTGCAGTTATTAAAATTTTTTTATTTTCTAATCTTTTGCTCATTTTTTCCTACTAATGCGAATGTCTAGGCATTCCTTTTGTTTTAGTTATATCTAAATATACAGACTCTGTCTCTAAGCAAGCACCTGTTTCTAGTTGTCCTACCATTTTTCTTGATATTTCTTGCCATGGAGTTTGGTTTTTTAATTTAGGAATTTTAACATTTTTTCTTCTTTTTTCTATTTCTTCGTCTGAGATCAAAATATCAATTCTACTATTATTTAAATCGATCTTAATCTTGTCGCCAGTTTCAACTATTAATAAAGCTCCACCAATTGCAGACTCTGGTGAAACATTAAGTATTGATGGGCTTTCTGAAGTACCACTTTGTCTTCCATCTCCAAGTGTAGGTAATGTATTAATACCTTTTTTTAAAAGTTTATCTGGTGGCTGCATATTTACAACTTCCCCAGAACCAGGATAGCCAACTGGTCCACATCCTCTGATCATTAAAATTGAATTTTCATCAATTTTTAAATTTTCATCATTAATTCTTAAATGATAATCCTCAGGTCCTTCAAATACTACTGCGTTAGCTAGAAACACATTTGGATTTTTTGGATCAGATAAATATCTCTTTCTAAATTCAGAACTAATTACTGATGTTTTCATAACTGCCGAACTAAAAAAATTACTTTTCATTACTATAAAACCTGCGTTTTTAACTAAAGGTTTGTTAAATGATTTTATAACATTTTCATCAACGTTAATTTTTACTTTAAGATTTTCTTCAACTGTTTTACCGGTCACTGTCATAACATTCTTATGTAATTTATTATTTTTTAGTAACTCTTGCATTATCGCAGGAACTCCTCCAGCTTTAAAAAAACCTTCCATTAAATGTTCTCCAGCTGGCTGACAATTAACAAGTAATGGAATATCGTGACCAAGTTTCTCCCAATTATCTATTCCAAAATCGATACCCATATGTTTTGCTATTGCTGTTAAATGTGGAGGGCAATTACTTGATGCACCAATAGCGCTAGCAACATAAATTGCATTTTCAAAAGCTTCTTTGGTCAAAATTTTTGAAGGTGTAAGATCTTCATGCACCATATCAACTATTCTTTTTCCTGTTTCAAAAGAAATACTTTCTCTTTCTTTATAAGGTGCTGGAATAATTGCACCACCTGTTAATGACATTCCGAGTGCTTCAGCAATTGAATTCATGGATGATGCTGTTCCCATTGTATTACAATGTCCTACACTTGGAGCAGATGCTGCAGCCATATCCATAAATTCATCATAATTAATTTCTCCTTTTGCATG
>CAZAGV010000079.1:0-4803 GCA_964484975.1 uncultured Candidatus Pelagibacter sp. | reverse complement strand
ATCCCCAGATAATAGCGGGGATATGAATAAAAACTATTTTTTTTGCAACAAAAAACAATAAAGCACCAAATATAACAAAGAGAATAAAAGCAAAATGAATAATTAATATTATGTCTGCAGCTAATTCGTGCATTACAACTAGTAATTTTTTTCAGTTAATTCTATACCAAGAAGATTAGATAATTCTGAAATCGAATTAATTCTATAATCTGGTTGAAAATATAAGTTAGTTTCATCTTTTTTTTGAAATTTTCCTGTTTTTACTTGGATTGTTTTTAGAAATATATTTTTTACCCAACCACTAATATTATTATTAGTAGCCAAATTTTGCATCCAGTATCTAAAACCAACTCCTTGAACTTTGCCTGAAATAATAAGATGTTTTTTTATAATCATTTTTTTTTATAAACTTATTATTCATAATAAGGGAACAAAACTAACATCAAATAGTTCCTTTGTGGAGTAATTAAATTCATTTATTTTTTTTAATAATAATAATTTTTGCTGTCCTGAAGTATATTTTTTTGGAAAAATAATTTTTCCTTTGTTTTTAAGTGTTTTAAATAATTTTGGAGGAGCTTCCTTTGATGCAGCACTAATAATAATAGAATCAAACAAAATTGTTTTATTCCAACCGTTTGAACCGTCTCCAAGCAAGTAACTAATATTTTTTAAATTTAGTTTCCCATGATTGATTTTTGCTTGATCGATTAATTTTTCAAATATTTCTATTGTAAAAACATGTTTACATAAATATGAAAGTAATGCTGTTTGATACCCAGTTCCAGTACCTATTTCAAGCACAAGATCCGTTTTTTTTATATTTAAACAATCTATCATATTTGCGACCACAAGAGGTTGACTAATTGTTTGATTACAATCTATTGGCAAAGGTCTATTATGATAGCAAAAATTAACAAATTTTTTTTTAACAAAAATTTCTCTAGGTATCTCTCTTATATATTTTAATATAGTTTCATTTGTGAAATTATTTAATATTAATTCGTCAATTAAATCATCAATTTTACTTTTCAATAGATAATCATTTATTGCATGAAATATTTTCATACATTTATCCTTTAAAAACAAAATAATTAATTAAAAAATATATTTGGATAGAAAGAAAATAATTCCAAGAAATAATATTTTTTAAATTTGAAAAGTCATCAGTTTTATCCAATATTATTGGGAGCAACAAGATTGCAGAAAAAATTAATATAATTGTAAAATAAAATGCATAATTATTATATTTATAATTTAAGTTTGTTATATCTATTTTTCCAAACTTTTTAATATTGTAAGAAAAAAGAAATTGAGAAATTATTGTAAAAAAAATGTAAATCAAAACCCCCACCTTTCTGAAAAATGTATACGTCTTTCCTTCGCCAAGAAAAAAAATATAAAGTAAAAGAAATAATACAGATAAAATTGATAGATACAGACTTAAACTTGAAATATTTGAACCTAATGAGTATATTTTTTTGTATAACGAAAACCAATAAACAAAGAGAATTAAACAATGTATAAACATTAAGGGTTTAAAAAAATACTTAACAGGCTCGTACCTTCCTGCTTTAGAGATAGAGGTGCATCCCTCAAAATTAGGCATACAATATGCAACTAAATTTAGACGTACAGACCAAATATAAGATAATACTACAGTAATAATAGGTAATAAAAAACAAGTTAACGACAAATACTTTAATTTAATTTTCATTTGTTAAATATATAAAAACTATTTGTTTCTTTTTTTTTTAATTCCACACACCCTACATTCTATAGTTTCAACTGAACCTCCTGGTCCAAAACCATAAGTTGCATCTATTATTTTGTATCGATGAATACCTAGCAAACACAGTAATTTGTTCAAAATTTTTTTCATATTTTTAATGGCGGTTTCTCAGATGTTTCAAAGTTTTGTTGCTTGGTGATATCTTCGTTGTCTGCGCTCATTTTATTTAAAGCCCATAAATAATATTTTTTGGAATATTCATAAATTACTGAATATCGATCAATTAAATTTTTAGTATTTAGTTCTTTTAAAAGGGTTTTTTTATTTGAAATTATTTCTTTTAAATTATTGTAATCAAAAATTTCTGCAGAATTTTCAAGATAATAACCACTTTTATCTTTACATGGTGTTTCTTTAATTTCTCTAATTAATTTATCAAACAGTTTTCCAGAAGATAGATCTTCCTCATATTCTTTTCTACTGATAAATTCGTGAATAGCATTTTTTAAAGGTGGCTTGCCCCTTTTAGACCAAAGCATAAGTAAACCAACATAAATAATTTCATATAATCTGATTAATGTTGTTTTTCCTTTAGCTTTTTTTCTCCATTTCAGAAATCGTATAATTTCTATCCCATGTTTTGACAATGCATATTACCATCCTTTAAACTTAAAACAGTATACCAATAAATTGGTCTCAAATAAATTTTTTTTTTAACTGAATTATTTTTTCTTTTAAGATGAGTTTTTTTTTCTTTAATGTTCTTAAATCAATCCAAGACTCAGACGTTCTATCGTTTAATCGTTTTTTGCTTATTTTATTAATTTGTACTTCTAACTTTTTATGTTTTTTTATTAACTCCTTAAGCTCTGACATTATATTTTTTTATTTTACACTAAAAAAGGGGCACCTGCAACAGAACATCATGCTCCGTGGATTGAAGAACTTGATGACTCTTTAGAAACTTATTTACAAAATAATGCTTCTCAATAGTTAATAAATATCTAAGCGGGTATTATGGACATTGAATTTCCCGGTAGGGGTAATCATATTATTGTCTTTAATAATATGTTTAAGTGTTCTTGTTTTATCATCTATAATGACAATAGCGGATTGTTGATTTACTTTATTCCAAACAGATAACCACACTTCATCTCCCTGTTTATTGTATTCAGGATGAACAACACGATTAAAAGTATCAGTAATACCTGTCCATTCCCCAATGGGAAGAATTTCATATCCCTTCTCTAGATTAGTCAAATCAAATACCGCAATAGATGAGGCTATTTCTTGATCAGGGTGTAACGGGGTATCTACCCACAAGTTCTTAGAGTTGGGATGTGTTTTTATAAATAAAGATCCACCACCTTGACCTTCTAGTGTTTTAACGACCTTCCAGGCATATTGAGGATAATTAATTGGGTCGGTGCCAATAATTGTAATTACTTCATCACCTAGATGACTTGTTGCCCACACAGGACCATAATCAGGCAAGAAAAAATTTGCTCCTCTTCCTGGGTGGGGTGTCGATCCACCTGTTTCAATAAGTTTTACTAACTTATTTTGTTTTGTATCGATTACCGCAATTTTACCGCGAGCGTTTGCTGCTACTAAAAAAAACCGTCCCGTTGAATCAAATCCACCGTCATGAAGAAATCTTTCTGTAGCAATATCTGTAACTTTTAAGTTTTGTAAATCTTCATAGTTCACCATTAATGTGTGACCGGTTTCCTTTACGTTAACTATAAATTCAGGATGATAATGCGATGCGACTATGGAAGCTACTCTAGGCTCAGGATGATATTCTTGGGTATCAATAGTCATTCCTCTAGTTGAAACAATTTTAAGAGGCTCAAGTGTTTGTCCGTTAAAAATTACATATTGCGGTGGCCAGTATGCTCCAGCAATAGCATATTTATCCTCCCATCCTTTCATTTTAGATGACTCTATCGAACGCGCCTCTATTCCCATTTTTACCTCAGCAACAGTTTGAGGAGGGTCCATCCACAAATCAATCAAATTAATTTTTGCATCACGTCCGATGGTATAGATATATCTCCCTGATGCAGACATTCTTGATATGTGGACGGCATAACCAGTATCAATAATAGCCGCATACGATTTATCATCACTATTAAGGAGAGCTATTTGACCGACGTCCCTCAAGGTAACTGCCATTAAATTATCAATATCAATAGCATTTATTTTACTTTTTGGCCTATTCGCAAGTGGAACATGTACAATCCAAGAGTCTCGCATTTCTTCCATTCCAAACTCAGGGGGCGTTACTGGATTCATTAATATATATCTTGTTATAATATCAATTTCATCTTCAGAAAGTTCTCCAGACTCACCCCAATTTGGCATTCCTGCTGGAGAGCCATAAGTAATAAAAGTATGCAGATGTTCATATCCCAATTCACGAGTTTTATCGGGCGTCAATGCTATCCCGGTTGCTCCTTTTCGTAAGACTCCGTGACATCCTGCACATCTTTGAAAGTATATTTCATTTGCTATATTAAATTCTTCCTGAGTGAGTTTTTTTATGACATCTCCATTATCCATTTGCAGTTCTAAATTCGATAAAGAATCCAAGCTTGGATCGTAGCTAAATTTTTCTCCATGCTGTTCTTGGGCCAAAGAAGCGTGCATGAACAGTTGAAAGAAAATAAATAGGCAATAAAATATTGTTTTCATATAAAATTTTTTAATATGTTCTTAGAAAAAATAATTGATCTGAGTCAAAATGAATAAATTTTGATTTGTATCAAGGCATTAACTATTTGTTTGTGATTTAATGAAAATAATTAAGAGGCAACTCTTAACTGGCCAGGTAAGGAAAAGCCGTAGGGTACAAACTTACCGGGCAGAAAATCCTACGAAGTAGCGCTAGCATAGTAGGATGGGTGGCTTGGCGGTAGCGCTTAGCAACGACGAGTCAAAACTTTCGTCCATGTACTTTACGCATGCTTTAAAAGTACATGAAACGAGGGTTTATCTATTACAACACAACAAACCCAGAACCACGATCCCTAAAAGTTTTTTCATAAATTAAAAAATTGTAACACCAG
>CAZAGV010000078.1:0-4946 GCA_964484975.1 uncultured Candidatus Pelagibacter sp. | reverse complement strand
CACGTGGTTTTCATCCTCGAAAGAGGGGTTCGATTCCCCTAGGGACCGCCAAATTTGATGTATTTTGTTTATCTATTAGTCTCTAAAAACAAAAATAGAACAATTTCTTATGTAGGATACACAAATAATGTAAATAAAAGACTAAAGCTACACAACAAATCAAAAGGTGCAAAATTTACAAGAGGAAAAAAATGGAAACTAGCTTACTATAAAAGATATGATAATAAAATTTTAGCCATGAAAGAAGAGTACAAATTAAAAAAAAATTACAAATTAAGAAGTAGAATAAAAAAAGGTTTATAAGTTGAAAATTTCAATACTATTACCATTAAAAGAAAATTTTTCACCAAAATATCCCGGTGCTGTATCTTTGTTTGTCAAGGATACTCTAAAAATTAGCAAATATAAAAAAAAAACTTTTGTTTATGGAAGCACAAATTTTAAAGATAAATTCAAACTAAAGTATCAAAATATCAATATTAAAAAGAGTATTTTTAATAGTCAAAATAGATCTTACGCCGGAGAATTTGCAAAATTAGTAAAAAAAAAGAAAATCTGATATAATTGAAATACATAATAGACCTATATATTTAAACTATTTATTAAAATCGTTAGAAAAAAGAAATTACATACTTTATTTTCACAATGATCCATTATCAATGAATGGTTCAAGAACTTTATCAGAAAGAATTTTTTTATTAAAAAATTGCTTTAAGATTGTTTTTAATAGCGATTGGTCAAAAAGAAAATTTCTTGGAGATATGAATAATGATCACATCAATAGTGAAAAATTAATTGTAATAAATCAGTCTGCAAAAAAAAGTAAAGTTAATTTAAAATCTAAAAAAAATATCATTACTTTTGTTGGAAAACTAAATAAGTCAAAAGGGTATGATATATTTGGTAGGGCTATTATCAAAATTTTAAATAGGCATAAAAAATGGACATCAATAGTTGTTGGTGATGAACCAAGAGATAAACTACAATTTAATCATAAAAAATTAAATACTTTAGGTTTTATAAAACACAATGAAGTCTTAAATATTTACAAAAAATCTAGTATTGCTGTTGTTTGTTCAAGATGGGAAGAACCGTTTGGTAGAACTAGTTTAGAAGCTGCAGCAAATGGATGTGCTGTAATCATAAGTAATAGGGGAGGTCTGAAAGAAACAATAACAAATGGTATAATATTAAAAAAATTAAATCATATAAATTTATTTAAGGAGATTGAAAATTTAATTAAAAATAAGAAAAAAAGAACAAAATTGCAACTGTTATCATTAAAAAATTTTTATCTAACACATTCTTATATTTCTAAATTAATAGATAAAATAAGAGATCAAAAATCCAAATTAATTAAAAAATTTAACATTAAAAAAAAAATTTCTTTAAGGATCCTACATGTAACTAATTTTAATGAACGTCACGATGGTAGATTATTCTTTAATACAGGTAGAAGAATTAATAATGGTTTTATAAGACAAGGAAATAGTGTCTTAGAATTCAGCGATAGAGATATTCAAAAAAAATATAAATCTTATTCAGATTTATCTGGATCGAAATCATTAAATGAAAAATTGAGAAAAACTTGCTATAATTTTAAACCAGATTTTATAGTTTTGGGACATGCTGATTTAGTGTCACCAGAAACGCTAAGTGAATTGAAAGACGAATATCCATATCTTAAAATCTCTCAATGGTTTCTTGATCCACTTAATATAAAAGGACCAGATTTTATTAAAAATAAAAAAAGAATTTTAGATAAGTCAAAATTTCTAGACACTAATTTTATAACAACTAGTCCTGATGTTTTAAAATTTTTACCTAATAATGTTAATAATTTTTTTATCCCCAATCCTACCGATCCATCGATAGAAACTTTAAATAACTTCAATAGAAATTGCTCAAATGATGTATTTTTTGCACTTAGTCATGGAGTACACAGAGGAAGTTTAAAATACAGAGGTACAGATGATAGAGAACAATTTATTAGACAATTATTAAAAATCTCAAAAGATATAAAATATGACATTTTTGGCCTTGATAATGTACAGCCAATATGGGCTGACCAGTATTTTAAAACTATTTCCAATTCAAAAATGGGTCTAAATTTAAGTAGAGGATCTCCTATAAAATACTACAGCAGTGATCGTATAACGCAAATTGCAGGAAATGGACTTGTTACACTAATAGATGAGAATACAGGGTATAGAGACTTTTTCACAGATAAAGAAATGGTCTTTTATGCCAATGTAAATGATTTAAGTGAAAAAATATCTAAAATAAGTAGAGATGATAAATTGAGAAGATTAATCGCTAAAAAAGGCAAAGATAAATATACAAAATATTTTAATTCAAATTTAGTTGCAGATTTTATTATTAATAAAACTTTTGATTTCAACAATAAAAAGAAATATTTGTGGCATGACAAATGAACAAATATTTAATTTTTCGGACTGATAGAATAGGGGATTTTCTCATATCATTAATATTAATTAAATCTATTAAAAGAAATGATCCTAGTAGCTATATTACTGTAGTATCTTCAGAAAAAAATTATGAATATATCAATTCATTCAAAATTGTTGATAAAGTTATTTTATTAAAAAAAGGTTTTTTTAACAAATTTAAATTATTTTCTTTATTAAATATACATTTCTATAATTCTATCATAATACACGATTCTAAAAATAGATCTAAGTTTATTTCCTTTTTTTTGAAATCAAAAAAAAAGTATATACCCCAAAACAAAAAATTCGTTTCATATATCGAAGAAATAAAAAATATCTTAAAAAATTTAAATTTTAATTTTGACGATAAAGATTTTAATACATTAGATAATAGGAATATCTATTATTCTAAATTAAATGAAAAAGATTATATTTTAGTTCACTTTGATGAAAAGTGGATTTTCAATAGATATATAAAGAGCTATGTAAATATTGAACCATCAGAAGATGAATTAAAATCTTTTTTTACTTCATTATCTTTAAAATCAAATAAAAATATTATTGTTACAACTGGAAATGAAACTCCTGGTATCTTAACTAATATTTTTAGCAAAAATTTAAATGATAAAATTAAATTAATTGAAAAAAATAATTTTACTGATCTTGAATCTATAATTAATTGTTCATCTTTATTAATATCTTGTCATGGAGCTGTTTCTCATGTTGCTGCAGCTAAAAATATAAAACAAATTGATATTATTGATAAAAGTTATAATTACAAAAAATGGACAGAACATTTTAGAAATTACAAATCTATTAATAGAAAATCCTTTAAAGAATTATCAATTGAAATATTAAATCTTAATTTTATTTAATGCGTTATTTTTAAACAAATTTGCTTCTTGAATATATCTTCTTACCATTTGTGTAGTTTTGTGTCCCGTCATTGCCATTATGTTTCTTTCCTCAGCACCAAATTCGGCGGCCGTTGTTGCAAAACCTGATCTTAGACTATGACCACCATATTTATTTGAATCTAAGCCTGAAAGTGATACATATTTTTTTATAATTAAAGCTACACTTTTGTCTGATATTTCAAATACTTTACCTGATTTAATTTTTGAAAAATCAATCCAATCTTTTAGCTTTGTAACTGGACAAAATATTTTATTATCAAAGTTGGGGATAGCCTTTATCATTCCTTCACCAGATTGATCAGTTTTTGATCTCTTAATGAATATTTTTACTCCTTCATTTACAAACTCTAGATCATCATAATCAATATTTACTAGCTCTGACCTCCTAAATCCTCCTGAAAATCCAATAAGTATAAGCGCCTTATCTCTAAATTTTTTTTTTTCTGACTGCTTTATTTCATCTATTTTATTAATTATTGTCTTTAAATTATTGATTAATATAGGTTTTTTTGATTTTTGATTGGTTCCTCTTACTCTCTTTATGCCATGTAAATTTTCCATAATTATTGGGTGTTTTGTATCTAGATAATGCCCTTTCATCTTATGAATCACGCTTATAGAGGCTATTCGGCGCTTTAAAGTACTATATTTTGAGGTTGAAGCTAAGTGGGTTAGGTAAATTGATAGTATTTTGGGTTCTGTAGGCATAGAATTTAAACCATTTTTGAAACAAAATGCAGAAAAATCCTTAAAATCAGCCTGATAAGCTCTCAATGTGTTTGCTGATTTAGAATTCTTTAAGTTTTTTAAAGTTTCTAATTCAAGGCTTTTTAAATCAGTAACAAGTTCGTTCATAATATTTTCCGATAACCATTAATTATCGGAAGTTATAATATAACGCATTTTGAATGTCAACTAAATAAGATAAAGTAAATTTGTGCCTAAATATATTTTAATTGCATTTATTGTAGTTATTGGAACATTCATGATAATGAATTACTGGCCAAAATTTCAAGAAACTACAAAAAATAAGATAATAGGTTCAATATTTGGCATTATTGCAGCAGGATTTGTTGTTCTTATTGGCCTATTAATATTTTAGTTTAACTTCTCCCCACTATCCACAGTTGTTAAAAAATAAGCAAATTCAACAATAAAGTGATACATACAATCTTTGCTCTCTGATACTGTGTAAAATGAATTAAGGGGCAACTCTTAACTGGCCGATTGGGGAAAAGCCGAGAGGTTCAAGCCCAGGGGGCAGAAAGTTCTGCAAAGCAGCGCTAAACATGCAGAGCGAGGGACACGGCGGTAGCGCATACAACGACGTGTCAAAACTACTGTTCTTTGCACCCTAAAAAGTGCAAGGAAACAGGGTTTTTTTTTATATGGTCCTAAAAGGCACAAAATTTCAAATAAAAGTCTGGAAATACCTTATGAAAATACCAAAAGGTAAGGTAAAATCCTATAAACAAGTGGCTATAGGTATAAATAAACCGAAATCAGCTCGTGCCGTTGCTAATGCATGTGGAAAGAATCCATATGCTCCTAGGGTACCCTGTCACCGTGTTATCAGATC
>CAZAGV010000077.1:0-5000 GCA_964484975.1 uncultured Candidatus Pelagibacter sp. | reverse complement strand
CCAAAGGTACTTCTTCAGGTAACCAATGAATTCTTTGTTGAGTTAACCAAGCATCGTAACACCATGGATATCTAAATGGCTTGTACACTGGATTCTCCACTAACAGACCCATTTTCTTTGGAGTAATTATTTCTTTTTGCTTATCTTTTTTAATTTTATCTATTACTGACATGATAAACATTCTTCATAATCTTGTTCTTCATTTTGCTGATTTTTAGATTTATAAACATTTGCTGTAACATCGGTTAATTTTGCATCATTAATATTTTCAGCTCTTTGAATTGATTTAGATCTACAATAATAAAGGCTTTTAAGTCCTTTTTTCCATGCTTGGAAATGAATTTGGTGTAGTTCTTTTTTGTGAATATCGGCGGGGACAAAGATATTAATAGATTGAGCTTGAGATATATGAGGAGTTCTGTCTGCGCCTAGTTCAACTATCCATTTTTGGTCTAGCTCAAAAGCTGTTTTAAAAACGTCTTTTTCTTGCTGGGTTAAGAAGTCTAAATGAGATACAGATCCTTGATTAGTTGTAATACTAGACCATGTCTCATTATCATTTTTATTGTGTTTTTCTAATAATTTTTCAAGATATCTATTTCTAACGTTGAAAGATCCAGAAAGTGTTTTGTGTGTAAAACTATTAGCAGCAATTGGCTCAACACCTGGTGAAGTTCCTCCACAGATAATTGATATTGATGCTGTAGGAGCTATTGCTGTTTTGTTTGAAAATCTTTCTTTTATTCCATAGTCAGCAGCATCGGGACAAGCTCCTCTTTCTTCTGCCAAATCTTTAGAGGCTTTATCCACATCTTTTTGAATATGTTCAAAAATCTTTTTATTCCAAACTTTACTCATAACAGATTCAAGTGGAATCATTTTTTGTTGAAAAAATGAATGAAGCCCCATAACACCTAAACCTACACTTCTTTCTCTTAGAGCTGAATATGTTGCATCACTAAATTCTTCGGGCGCTCTTTCAATAAAATCTGTTAAAACATTATCTAAAAATCTCATTACATCTCCAATAAAATTTTTATCATCTTTCCACTCATCATATTTTTCTATGTTTAAAGAAGACAAGCAGCATACAGCTGTTCTATCTCTACCATCTTTATCAACTCCTGTTGGTAAAGTAATTTCACTACATAAATTAGAAGTTTTAACTGTTAGTCCAGCAAGTTTATGGTGTTGTGGGATAAGTCTATTTACCGTATCAATATAAACTATATAAGGTTCACCTGTTTCTATTCTGGCAGTTAACAATCTTATCCATAAATTTCTCGCGGAAACAGTTGATTGAACTATTCCATCTTTAGGACTTTTTAATGCCCATTGTTCGTCAAGTTCAACTGCTCTCATAAATGCATCACTAACTAGAATACCGTGATGAAGATTTAATGATTTTCTATTTGGATCACCTCCAGTTGGTCTTCTCATTTCAATAAACTCTTCTATCTCTGGATGGTCAATTGGAAGATAACATGCGGCAGAACCTCTTCTAAGTGAACCTTGGCTAATTGCCATAGTTAAAGAATCCATTACTTTAATAAAAGGAATTATTCCTGATGTTTTTCCAACTCTTCCAATTTTTTCTCCAATAGATCTTAAGTTGCCCCAATAACTTCCAATTCCACCACCTTTGGCAGCCAACCAAACATTTTCACTCCAAAGATCTAAAATTCCATCAAGACTATCACTTGCTTCATTTAAAAAACATGAAATTGGCAAACCCCTTTTGGTTCCTCCATTTGAAAGTACTGGTGTTGCTGGCATGAACCAAAGATTGCTTATGTAGTTATATAATCTTTGAGCATGTAAATTATCATCAGCATAATGACTTGCTACTCTTGCAAATAGATCTTGGAAGGATTCGTTATAACCTAAATATCTATCACTTAGAGTTGCTTTTCCAAACGATGTAAGGTTTTCATCTTTGGATCGATCAATTTTAATTGTTATCCCTTTTGAATTTTGAAATAGTTCTGTTTCGTTATTTAAAGAAAATAAATCTGGTCTTTTATCTAAGTGGTTTTCTTGGGTAGTTGGTGAGAATTCAGAGACAGCTTTCTTAATGGCTTGAGATAAAACTTTGTTCATTTAACTCCCTTATTTTAACAGTTTTTTAGTAAAACAACTACATGTTGTATGTAGATCTCCTTAATATACTATATAAATTAGAAATCAATAGAACATATATAGAACATAATAAATAAATATCAATAAAAAAATAAAAAAATATAAATATATCAACATGGAAAATTCAACAAAAATTGATCCCTATGGTTTTAGAGAATATGACGCCAGATGGCTGTATAAAAAAGATATAAGTCTTGGTGGTATTGAAAGTCTAGGAAAAGGATTTGGAACACAAATTAAAAATCATACTAAAAAAAACAACCCAAGAGTAATAGTTGGTCATGATTATAGATCTTATAGTGAAGAAATTAAATCAGCTCTAAAAAAAGGATTAATTTCAACTGGGTGTTTTATAGAAGATGTAGGATTATCATTGTCACCCATGGTTTATTTTGCGCAATTTAACTTAAATGCAGATGCAATTGCAATGGTTACTGCAAGTCATAATGAAAATGGTTGGACAGGAGTTAAAATGGGAATCAAAAAAGGTTTAACTCATGCGCCTGAGGAAATGAAAGAATTAAAAGACATAACTTTAAATGAAAAATTTACAGAAGGAAAAGGGGAAGTAAAAAAAATTGAAAACTTTCAACAAATTTACAAAGAAAGCTTAATAAAAAATAATAAAATAAAAAAAAAAATTAAAGCGGTTGTTGCCTGTGGAAATGGAACAGCTGGTATATTTGCGCCAGACGTTCTAAAAGGTATAGGTTGTGAAGTAATTGAGCTTGATTGTAAATTAGATTGGAATTTTCCAAAATATAATCCAAATCCAGAAGATATGAAAATGTTACATGCAATTAGCAATACAGTAAAAGAAAATGGTGCTGATATAGGATTTGGTTTTGATGGAGATGGTGATCGTTGTGGTTTTATTGACAATGAAGGTAACGAAATATTTTCAGATAAAATAGGCCTATTAATTGCTAGAAATTTGTCTTCTCAACATAAAGGTTCTAAATTTATTGTAGATGTTAAATCTACAGGATTATTTAACACTGATGAAATATTATTAAATAATAACTGTAAAACAATCTATTGGAAAACTGGTCATTCACATATTAAAAGAAAGGTAAATACTGAAAAAGCTTTAGCTGGATTTGAAAAAAGTGGACATTTCTTTTTTAATCAACCATTAGGTTATGGATACGACGATGGAATTAATTCAGCAATACAAGTTTGCCATTTATTAGATAATCAAAATAAAAAAATGAGTGAAATAATAAGGGAATTACCTAATACCTTTCAATCCCCTACTATGGCTCCTTTCTGTAAAGACGAAGAAAAATATCAAGTAGTAGATGAATTGGTTAAAAAAGTTAAAGAAATCAAGGAAAACAAAATAAAAATAGATAATCAAGAAATAGAAGAAGTTTTAACTGTAAATGGTATTAGATTTTCATTTAATGATGGATCGTGGGGACTAATAAGAGCTTCATCAAATAAACCTTCGTTAGTGGTTGTAACAGAAAGTCCAACATCAGATATAAGAAAAAGAAAGATATTTGAATTCATAGATGGTCTACTTCAAAAAACTGGAAAAATTGGAAAATACGATCAAAAAATATAAACCATAAATTCAACTAATACGAGTTTAAGAAAATTTAGAGAATCGTATATAAACTAATTAAGGGGCGGTAGAGGGAGACTGAAACCGCCTCTTTTTTTTTATAAATTTAGATATCTATATAAAAAGACAGTTCCCACTACATATAAAAAAATTCCAAAAACTTTCTGCAATTTTGACTTATCAATTTTATGAACTATGTTTGCTCCTACTCTCGCCATAGCCATAGTTATTGGTATAAATATTAAAAACGCAGGAATGTTTATAAATCCTACACTTAATGGCAAATTAGCTTTTAAAAATAAACCTGTTATTAAAAAACCTAATCCACCGAATAAAGAAATTATTGTACCAATAGCAACTGCACTACCTATTGCTTTGCTAATTGGATATCCAAAATATCTTAAAATAGGTACATTCATAATTGCACCACCTATGCCCATAATTGCAGAAATAAAACCTGAAACAAAGCCAAATAAAATTCTTGGAATTAAATTAAAGTTCACTTTTAATTCATCTGTCTTGTTTTTAAGATTTATTAAGTAAGTTCCAAGCACAAAAACAATTATAGAAAAAAACAACAAAAGAGATTTGGTGTCTAAATTCGCTGCAAAAATAGATCCCGATAAAACACCTGGTATTACAAAAATTCCATAATTTTTGATCACGGAAAAATCAACAGATCCATGTTTTTTGTGTGTTAAAGCTGAAACTATAGATGTTGGAATAATAATAGAAAATGTAGTTCCAACAGCTAAATGCATCAAGTAATCTTGATTTATATTTAAACTATCAAAAATAAAAAATAGAAAAGGGACGGTAATGATCCCTCCTCCAATTCCAAATAAACCAGCAAGTAAACCAACTGGAAAAGCGGTCAAAATCATTAAAAGAATAAAAAATGAATATTCGTTTGATAAAATTGAACTAATCAATTTGACCTGCTAAACGTGCTTGAGGAGCAAATTTAACTTTGTCCATTATATGATTTATTTTTTTAACATCTGCATCTCTAACACATAAATTTTTACTTAAATATCTTTTCCAAAAATTAGATCCAGTTTGTCCATGAAACAAACCTAAAGTATGTCTCATAATTTGATTTAGTCTTGTGCCTTTTTTTGTTTCTTCTTTTACATAAGGAATTAAATTTTCAATAACTTCTTGTCTTGAAGGAGTATTATTATTTTTAAAAATTTCTTTTTCAATTTCAGCTAAAAGGTAAGGAGAATGATAAACTGATCTTCCAATCATAACTCCATCTACTTTACTTAGATGTTTTTTAATTTGATCG
>CAZAGV010000076.1:0-5015 GCA_964484975.1 uncultured Candidatus Pelagibacter sp. | reverse complement strand
TCTGGTGGTATGCAACAAAGAGTAGCTCTTGCAAGATGTTTAATCAATGATCCAGATTTAATATTAATGGACGAGCCTTTAGGTGCTCTAGATGCTTTAACTAGAGAAAAGATGCAGTCCCTTGTTTTAAAAATTTGGAAAGAAACAGGAAAAACAATTATTTTAATTACTCACTCAGTTGAAGAAGCATTGTTATTAGGTGAACGTGTTTATGTTATGGCTCCAAGACCTGGAAGAATACACAAAGAATATAAACTTCCTTTTGCAAACATGGGTTTAAATGAAGATTTAAGAGAAATAAAAAATAACAGCGAATTTGTGTCTAAAAGGGAAGAAATTTTATCAATGATTTGGGATATGGAAGAAGAAATAATGGGTAAAGAAAATTAGAATGATTACTGGAATTATTACTTTTTTAGTTATTTTTGCTGTTATCGGCTCTATTCTTTACGGACAACGATTGATCAAAACTGAAAAAAGTGATGCTGTTTTTGGAAACCCTGAAAGAGCAAAAGGTGGCGTACACTGGGTTATAGTTGGATCTAGTTTTCTTTTATTGTCTTGGCTTTACTATTCTTGGGATATAGCAAAAGCATTCTATCCAAAATCCGCCAATGAACTTTGTCAAGTTGCAAAGGTTAATGAGTCATTGCTATCATTAAAATATCTTTTCCCAATTGAAGAAAGGCAGCATAAAAGTACTGCTCTTATTAAACGTGAAAATATTAATATACAAAATAAAATAACAATTATTCAAAATTTACCAGATTTAAAAGATCAAGATAAAGAATTATTTGTTAAATTACTTAACAAAACTAAAAAAACTATACCTTTATTAACTGACGAAAAGCTTCTAGAAAATGAAACAAAAAATAAAATTAGAGATTTAACTAATAGAATTACTTGGCTAACAGAAGATTTTCAAAAAGTAAGCTTCCCCCCAATAAAAAGTATAGAAGAAGAAAATAAAAGAATAGAAGAGCTAAAAAAACAGCTTGGTTGGGGTGCAACAGGAATGGAAGTCCCTCCTCTGCCAGAAAGTAAAAGAGGTTTAAAATTTCATGCTGCTGCACAAGAATTAAATAAAATTAGTGATGAATTTTTTTCATTAAGAAATCACAATCCTGAATATTTAAAATTATTAGAAGAAATTAGAAAAGAAATCAAAGAATATAAAGATGCTTTAGATGATAGCCAAGAATTAGAAATGACTTATATAAAAGAAATTAAAAAACTTGGACAAAGAATTGAATATGAAAGTGTTTTTCCTCCTACTGCTTTAGATGAAATGGAAAAATCAATTAGAGAATTTGATGTTGTTCAAAAAAATGAACAAGGAAATTTAATTTATATAGACGCTTTATTATTTCCTGCAGGAACTATAGTTGCTAGTGGTCCAACCTGTGCGGAAGATGGTCCGGGTAGATGGTTACCAAAACCATCAGATACTTTTAGAATTTTTGGCGATCTTTTAAAGCCAAGCGTTGGATTTAAAATGATTCCAATGATTTGGTACGAAATGATGGGCGTAAACAGAATTGTTGGTTTTATATTACCTGACTGGATAGCAGATGTAATGCCAGGCAAATATCCAGTTCACAGCGCAGACGGAACAGTAAAACCTAACTTTAAAAGTAAAGTTTTAGACGTTGTAACGGGTGAGTTTGAAGCATTTAAGATTCCAGTTCCAACAGGTCATATTTGGGACTCGTTTTTAAGAGTATTTCTAGGATTAACTCTTGGTATTATTTTTGGAGTTCCATTGGGTTTATTTATGGGTCTAAATAGATTTGCTAAAGGATTTTTTGATCCTTTAGTTGAGTTATATAGACCAGTTCCTCCTCTTGCTTGGGCTCCATTAGTTATTACTGTTTTTGGTATAGATAACCTTGGAAAAGTATTTTTATTATTTATGGTTTCATTTTCCATTATGATTATTTCAGCAAGAGCTGGTGCATCAGGAACACAACTTTCAAAAATACATGCTGCCCACTCATTAGGTGCTTCTAGATGGCAAATATTAAGAGAAGTTATATTTCCTAATTCATTACCTGAAATATTAACAGGGGTAAGAGTTGCTGTTGGTATGTGTTGGGGGACATTAGTTGCTGCAGAATTTTTGGCGGGTACGTCAGGTATTGGATTTGTTGAAAACGTTGCAAGAAAATATATGCAATATGAAGTAATTTGGATAACTATATTTGTGATGGGAATGTTGGGTCTTTTGTTTGATGTCACAATTAGAAAAATAATAGATAAAACTATTCCTTGGCGTGGCAAAGGTTAAAAGTGAAGCAAAAGATTTTAAAAAATAAAATCATTAAAATATTTAAAAATCACAAATTAAGCACTTCGCATGCCTTAATATGTGCTAACGCTTTAATTAATGCAGAGTTAGTTGGTGCTCCAACTCATGGTCTGTCCAGATTAAAAATGTATTGTGATCGAATAAACAAAAAAATAATTAATCCAAAACCAAAAATTAAAATTAATAAAATTTCTCAATCTATTTCACAACTTGATGCAAATAACAGTATTGGCTTTGTTGCTGCTGATCTTGGAATAAAACAAGCAATAAAAAACGCAAAAAAAACAGGAATAGGTCTAGTTGGAATTAAAAATAGTGGACACTATGGTCTTTCTGGTTATTACGCAGAACAAGCTGTTAAGAAAAATTTAATTGTTTTTTGTTTTACAAATGCGCCGCCTGCAATAGCACCTCATGGAGCAAGAAAAAGTTTATTTGGAACAAATCCAATTTGCTTTGGAACACCGACGTCATCAAAAGTTCCTTTTATTTTAGATACATCTGTTTCAGTAATTAACAGAGGAAAAATAAGAGTTGCTGCAAGAAGTGGAAAAAAAATACCAAAAGGAGTTGCATTAGATAAATTTGGCAAACCTACTACAGATGCCAAAAAAGCTTTAGCAGGTGTTCAGTTACCAATAGCAGGTTTTAGAGGTTCGGGACTTGCATGGATGGTTGATATATTAAGTGGTGTATTTACAGGTGGCAATCATGGAGGAAAAGTAAAAGATCCTTTTGATGATTTTTCAGGTCCTCAAAACATTGGTCATTTATTTTTTGTTATGAAGCCTAATCTTTTTGTTGGAAACTATAGTCAAAGAATAAAAGAAAACATTAAAAGAATAAAAAGATTGCCTAAAATAAAAGGAGTAAAAGAAATTTTGTATCCCGGTCAAAGCAAGCTACGGAGATACAAAAAAAATGTTAATAAAGAAATTAATATCCCAACAAATATTGGTGAAGATTTAAAAAAATTAAATGCTTAATAAAGAAGTTTTAACTAATATTTTTAAAAAATTATTAGAAGAAGCAAAAAATTCTTATGATGATTTTAATGCTGCAGATGGAAAAATAGGTGATGGTGATTTAGGAGTTACAATTTTGCACGGTTTAGAAGAAGTAAATAATAACATTAATAAATTTAGAGATGATATGGGTGCTAACTTTATGCTTTGCTCACAGTCTTTTGTTAAAAGATCTGGATCTAGTTTTGGAACATTAATTGCTTTTTCATTCATGAATATTTCTAAAAATTTAAAAGGAAAAACTGAATGTAGTCATGAAGATATCATTAGTATTTTTGAAACAGCTTTAAAAACAATAATTGAAAGAGGAAAAACTACTTTGGGAGACAAAACTATTGCAGACAGTTTGGATCTAATAATAAAAATGCTTAAAAATAATAAAAATTATTCAAATGTATTTAAATTAGCAACAAAACAGGCATTGGACGACTTTAAAGGAAAAAAAATAAGAATAGGGAGAGCAAGAATGTTTGAGGATAAAACAAAAGATTTGGATGACCCAGGTATGCTTGCTCTAAATAGGTTAACTGAAGCCTTTTAAATTTTAGAAATCCACTCTTTCTTTTTTTCTTCATTTAAAAAAGAAGATTTAAATGAGTTAACAAGTAGTGTTCTTACTTCATCTTTTGAAAGATTTAATGCTTGTTGAGTTTCAATTAAATTTTTATTTAAATACCCTCCAAAATAAGCTGGGTCATCTGAATTAACCATAACCATTAATTTTTTATCTAACATTTTCTTTAAATTATGCTTCTTTAATTCATTAAAGACTCTTAATTTTATATTTGAAAGAGGACAAACTGTTAAAGGAATTTGATTTTTAGATAATTGCTCAACTAATTTTTCGTCTTTAAGACATTGAACACCATGATCAATTCTTTTTACATTAAGAAGGTTCAACGCTTCCCACATATATTCTGGTGGTCCTTCTTCGCCTGCATGAGCAACAGTTATAAAGCCATATTCAATAGCTTTTTTAAATAATTTTTCAAATTTACTTGGAGGGTTACCCGTTTCAGAAGAATCTAGTCCAATTCCATAAATCTTATCTTTGTGAATTAAAGCCTGATCTAAAATTTTAAAACCCTCCTCTTCATCTAAATGCCTTAGAAAACACATTATAATTTTAAAACTCAAACCAAATTCTTTTTCAGCTTTTTGAAGGGCTTTGTAAATTCCATTTATAACAATATCAAAACTAATTCCTCTCTTGGTATGGGTTTGGGGATCAAAAAAAATTTCAGTATGAACTATGTTGTCTTCCTTACATTTTAATACATAAGCCCAAGTAAGATCAAAAAAATCTTGTTCTTTTATTAATACTTTTGCTCCTTCGTAATAGGTTTTTAAAAAAGATTCTAAGTTGCTAAAATTATATGCTTTTTTAACGTCATCAATGTTTTTAAATGGAATATTAATATTATTTCTTTTAGCTAAAGCAAACATTTGCTCAGGTTCGAGAGTTCCTTCTATATGTAAATGCAATTCTGCTTTTGGCGATTTTTTTATAAACTCTAATAAACTCATAAAGATTTGGCAAAATCTCTAATATCTTTAACTAATAAATCTGGTTGTTCAAGAGCTGCAAAATGGCCTCCTTTTGGCATTTTAGTCCAACGTTGAATATTATAAATTCTTTCAACATAAGATCTTGGAGCCCATTCTAAATATTCTTTTGGAAA
>CAZAGV010000075.1:3229-5068 GCA_964484975.1 uncultured Candidatus Pelagibacter sp. | reverse complement strand
TATACTCCTTATCAACCAGAAGTCGCTCAAGGAAGACTTGAAATGTTGATGAATTTTCAACAAATGATAATTGACTTTACAGGCATGGATATAGCCAATGCATCTCTTTTGGATGAAGGTACTGCAGCAGCAGAAGCTATCGGTTTAAGTTATAGATTATGTAAAAAGGATACAAAAAAAGTTTTTGTATCTAAAGACTGCCACCCACAAACGATTGATGTAATTAAAACTAGAGCAGAACCTTTAGGTTTAGATATAATTGTAGGAGATGAAAAGAAAGATATTGATAGTGATATAATTTGTGGAATAATTCAATATCCAGGAACATTAGGCGATATAAAAGATCCAAGTGAAGCTATAAGCAAGATTCATAAAAATAATGGAAAAGTAGTGTTAGTTTGTGATTTGTTAGCATTAGCAAAATTAAAAACACCTGGTGAATTGGGAGCGGATATCGCTGTTGGTAGTTCACAACGTTTTGGAATTCCGATGGGTTATGGAGGTCCTCACGCTGCTTTTTTCGCAACAAAAAATGAATACAAAAGATCAATGCCAGGAAGAATTGTTGGAGTTTCAATTGATAGACATGGAAATAAAGCTTTTAGATTAGCTCTTCAAACTAGGGAGCAACACATAAGAAGGGACAGAGCCACAAGTAATATTTGTACAGCTCAAGCTTTGCTAGCAATAGTTTCTGCGGCTTTCGCTATTTATCATGGACCTAAGGGAATTAAAAAGATAGCCGAAAGTGTTTCACAGTTGACAAAAAATTTTGCAGATAAGTTAAAACAATCAGGTTACGAACTTTATTCAGATCATTTTTTTGATACCGTTGCTATAAAAACATTTGATAAAACTGACAAAATTTACAAAAATGCTCTAGATCAACATGTAAATATTAGAAAAGTAAATTCAGAAATGCTTGCCGTTTCTTTTGATGAAAAAAAGAATGTTTATAGAGCTAACCAGTTACTAAAAATTTTTAATTGTGCTGAAACAATTAAAGAAACAATGAATGAGAGTTTATCTAATTTACCAAAAAAATTATTAAGAACTTCAACCTATTTAGATCATCCAGTTTTTAATAGTTATCATTCTGAAACTGAAATGCTTAGGTATTTAAAAAAATTAGAAGATTCAGATATTGCTTTGAATAGATCAATGATTGCGCTTGGTTCATGTACAATGAAACTAAATTCAGCTTCTGAAATGACTCCAGTTACATGGAGAGAATTTTCACAACCACATCCATTTACTCCAGTTGAACAAATGGATGGGTATAGAATTTTATTTACAGATTTAAAAAATTGGTTGAGATCAATAACAGGATTCTCTGGTGTTTCTCTTCAACCAAATGCAGGAGCCCAAGGTGAGTTTGCAGGCCTTATGGTTATTAGAAAATTTCATGAAAAAAACGAAGAAACAAATAGGAATGTGTGCTTGATACCAAATTCTGCACATGGAACAAATCCAGCAAGCGCTCAAATGGTTGGAATGAAAATTGTAGTAATTGATTGTGACAAACATGGAAATATTGATTTTAAAGATCTTAAAAAGAAGGTTGAAGAAAATTCAGAAAACCTTGGAGCTTTGATGGTTACTTATCCATCAACACATGGAGTTTTTGAAGAAAAAATTACTGACATTTGTGATTTAATTCATAAACATGGTGGTCAAGTTTATATGGATGGAGCAAATTTAAATGCACTCGTTGGTATTGCTAAACCTGGAAAATTTGGTCCTGATGTTTGCCATATTAATTTACATAAAACATTTTGCGTTCCTCATGGTGGAGGTGGACCTGGAATGGGACCAATAGCTTGTAAAAAACATTTAGAA
>CAZAGV010000075.1:0-3129 GCA_964484975.1 uncultured Candidatus Pelagibacter sp. | reverse complement strand
AAAAAATCAAAGAAGAAATTGATAAAATTCAGTCAGGTGAATTTGATAAAATTGATAATCCAATTAAAAATGCTCCACATACTCATGTTGAATTAGCCTCAAATAAATGGAATCATAAATACGAAAGGGAAGAAGCTGCATATCCATCAGAATTTTTAAAAACATTTAAATATTGGCCTCCAGTAGCTAGAGTGGATAATGTATACGGAGATAAAAATTTATTTTGTTCTTGTCCATCAATGGATGAATATAAAAATACTGCAGCTTAAAAATAAATGAAAAAAATTTTAGGGATCGTGGTTTAGTTGCCAGCAGGTGCTACAACATTTCATATAGCTCATTGCTATTATCGACAGCACCTTAAATACCTACTTCCCCATAAAACTCATCTTGATACATGACAAGACTCAACGTTAATTCTTTGGTATCATGAAGCATGAAAAGAAGAATAGGAATATTTCAGTATAAATTTCGAAACGAAAAACCTCAAGAACGAATTAAACGCTTAGAAGAAAAAATTAAAAGAATTAAAATAAAAGCTGATATTATTGTTTGTCCAGAACTTTTTTTATCTGGTTATGGAAATAACAAAGATATTAAAAAATATGCAGAAAAATCTAATGGTTTTTTTGCAAAATCTGTCAGCAGATTGTCTAAGAAATATAATTCATCTATTATATATGGTTATCCTGAGTTATGTAAAAATAAAATCTATAATTCAGCACAATGTTTTAATAGTAAGGGAAAATTTTTAGCAAATCATAGAAAAACGGTTTTGCCAAAAACATCAAATGAAAATAAATTTTTTTCACCTGGTTATAATAATTCAATATTTAAATTAGCTGGGATAAAAGTTGCGATTGTAATTTGTTATGAGCTAGAATTTCCAGAAATTATTAGAAATGCAGCTCTTAAGAAAGTTAATTTAATAATCTCTCCAACTGCTCAATCGAACAATTGGCCTGCTGTGCCTAGGCATGTTTCAAGAAGTAGGGCTTTTGAAAATGGAATTTTTGTTGCATATGCAAATTATTGTGGAAAAAACAATGGAATTAAATTTATGGGAGAAAGCAAAATAATAAATCCAAAAGGACTAGATGTAATTTCGGCAAAAAATGAGGAAGAATTAATAATTTGTAATATAGATTTAAATTTAATTAACTCTGTAAGAGAAAAATTGCCCTATCTAGATGATAGTAGGAAAATAAAAAATTTATGAAATTATCCGAATTAGAAGATTAATATGAAAAAACTTTTAAGAATCTTGGTTCTGGGTTTGAAATACAAATTATTCCATTGATTTAAATCAAAAGAAATCTATTCTCTAATAATACAACTAAAAAATATGAAAAATGTAGAAAAAAAAAGACATTTAGCTAAAACTTTAACTTGGCGAATATTAGCCACTAGCGACACATTTTTAATAGCGTGGTTGATCACAGGCGAAATTAATTGGGCTGGAGCAATAGCTGGCGTAGAGGTTATTACTAAAATGATTTTATATTATGTACACGAACGTGTTTGGTATAGATATAGCAATCTTGGTGTTATCGACGAATAATGAAAAAATTTTTAGGGATAGTGGTTTAGTTGCTAGGTGCCCTTAACAACAAGCACTTTTCTTTTTAGGTGTTTTTTATTTTAAACTAGAAATAGAAATTTATTAAAAATTTAAATTTTTAATCAGTTTAAGTGGGTAAAATATCAAAAAACCTGCAATCATTCCTGGAGCTACTTCATATATAGAATTTGTTAGCTCCATATTCCTCCAAACAATCATAGTAACTAAACCTACAAATATGACTACAAATCTTTGACCTTCAGTTGGTTTTTCTCCTATCACATATAGCACTAATAATGGCCCAAAAGCAGCTCCTAAAGCTGACCACGAGATTAAAACTAGGTCAAAAACACTTTCGTTCCCAAATAAAGAAATTAACAAAGCTACAATTGTAACAAACGCGGTCACTAATTTCGTTTGAAAATAGGTTGGTTTTTTTTTAAAATTCAGATCATTAGTAATTGCAGCTGAGCAACTTAGTAAAAGAGAGTCGGCAGTCGACATACTAGCAGCAAAAATTCCTGCTAAAATTAATCCAACCATAACTGGATTAAGGTATGTTTGAGCAAGAATAGGTAGAGCCAACTCTGCATCAAATGAATTAGTGTCATATATTAGCAATCTTGCACAAATTCCAACCAAAATTGTGAGTATAAAAAAAAGTAAATAGAATGAGTAATAATATCCTCTGACCTTTGATATATTTGCTGGATTGTCTAAAGTCATAAATCTAACCATGATATGTGGTTGACTAATAACCGCAAATCCAGCAAATATCCATCCCAGCACAAATAATGGGCTACCAAATAATAAATTCTCAGGAAATAAATTCATATAAGAATCAGAAATGTTTTGAACTTGAATTTTAAAATTATTTAATCCACCTATTTCTAAGAAACATACAAGGAATAATAAAGCCATTGAGAACAACATTACAATAGCTTGGGCTGCATCAGTCCATATTGATGCTCTAATACCGCCAGCATAACAATAAATCAAAACTATTGAAGCTCCGACAATTGCCCCAATTGAATAGTTCCATCCAAAGATAACATGCAATGCCTTTGAACCAGCACTTAGTTGGGCCGCTGCATATGTGCCCAAAAAAATTACTATAATAATAGCAATAAATAGCCTGAGTTTTTTAAAATTATTTTTATGCCAATTAGAAACTAACTCAGAATAACTTAAAGCATTATTTTTCTCAGTTTGAATTCTTATTTCTTTATGAATGTATATTGAAGCAAGAAAATCTCCAAAAATCCAACCTATCATTAACCATATTGAAGATAGACCGATATTGTAAGTGAAACCAATCATTCCAATGAACATGTATCCACTGTTATTCGTAGCAACTGCTGAAAGAGACACCAACCAAGGTTTTACTTTTTGACCAGCCAAAAGATAATCTTGTTTTGTTTTCTGCTTTTGAAAAACACTCAATAAACCAATAAATAAAAATATTGAGAGAAAAATTAAAAAAGTTAAAATGGTGATCATCTAATAAGTATGTTTTTTGATAAATTTATCTGCTTCTGAAAGTATCATTTTTTTTCTCTCATTTTTCA
>CAZAGV010000074.1:0-5100 GCA_964484975.1 uncultured Candidatus Pelagibacter sp. | reverse complement strand
TCCATATGAGGAGTGTAAGTATTTTTATTTTTTCCTCTAATTATTTTAGATATAATTGTCGCTAATCTACCTACTACAGCATTTTTAGCATCAATTTCATACCAGTCGCTTTGTATCTCGCTATTTTTAACAAATTTTGTCATGGATGCGGGATTAATACTTATAAAAGCTAATATTGTCAAATTATATTAATGTTCATGATTAACTGTTGACAAATAACATAATATATTCTATGTGTTCTCTGCGCTGATTTAATATCAACTTGCAGAGCGCCATATAAATCCTGCTAAAGCGAATTAAGTAATAACCACCGCTTTAGCCGGTGGTTTTTTTTTGCAAGAATATAAATAAATCATCGCAGGTAATTGAGCTAAATTGTGTACCTTGATAAACTAAAACACAAAAATGGAGAAATATATTGAGAAATAAACTAGATACAAATGACAAAACTAATAAAAAAGGAGAAATCAAATGAGCAAAAATCCAGAAACAATCGCACTACATGGAGGTGATTACAGAAGTGATCCTGCTACTACAGCTGTAGCAGTGCCTTTATATAGAACAACATCGTATCAATTTAATGATACTGGACACGCGGCAAATTTATTTGCACTTAAGGAGTTTGGTAATATTTACACTCGAATAATGAACCCAACAAATGATGTATTAGAAAAAAGAGTTGCAGCCTTAGAAGGAGGTTTAGCTTGTCTTACAGTTGGATCTGGACAAGCAGCTTCAACTTTTGCAATAATGAATGTTTGCCAATCGGGTGATAATTTTATTAGTTCCACTGACTTATATGGTGGAACAGTTAATTTATTTACTCATACTTTAAAAAAACTTGGTATAGAATGTAGATATGCTGACCCTGCTGATCCAAAAAATTTTGAAAAGCTTATAGATGAAAAAACAAGATGTTTTTATGCAGAAACACTACCTAATCCTTATCTTAGAGTTTTTCCAATAAAAGAAGTATCAGATATAGGTAGAAAACATAATATACCATTAATAATGGATAACACAGCATCGCCAGTTATATGTAAACCAATAGAACATGGTGCTGCTGTAGTAGTTCATTCATTAACAAAATATATAGGTGGTCATGGAACTGTTATAGGTGGTTGTTTGGTTGATGGAGGAAATTTTGATTGGACAGCAGATCCAAAGAGACAACCTTTATTTAACGAACCTGATATGAGTTACGGTGGAGCCAAATGGGGAGAGGTTGTACCTCAATTAACCGGAGCAAATGTAGCTTTTGCAATACGTGCTAGAGTTTGTTTGTTAAGAGACTTAGGAGCACCTTTGGCACCAGATAACGCATGGGGCATTATTCAAGGTTTAGAAACTGCACCATTAAGAATGAAACAACATTGCTCAAATGCTGAAAAAGCTGTAGATTTTTTGAAAAAACATAAAAATGTTGGAAAAGTAATCTACCCTACTCTTCATGAAGGAGAAATTGCAGCAAGATCAAAAAAATATCTTAAAGGTGGCAATGGAGCATTGGTTGGTATCGAGCTTAAAGGTGGAGTTGAAGCTGGTAAAAAATTTATTGAGTCTTTAAAAATGTTTTACCATGTTGCAAATATTGGTGATGCTAGAAGTTTAGCTATTCATCCAGCTACTACAACACATAGTCAATTGACTGAGGAAGAACTTAAGGCTGCAGGTGTAACTCCTGGTTATGTTAGATTATCAATTGGTATAGAACATGCGGATGATATTATTACTGACCTAGAGCAAGCATTAAATGCAGTAGGTTAAATTAGTTAGATTTTGAATTTAAGTACAAAAAATAAACAGAAGAGCTAACTAAAAAAATTGAACTTATTTGGTGCATAGATGCTAACATAATTTGTGCACCATATAATAATGTAAAAATACCCAAAATAATTTGAATAAACAATAATAATCCAACTAAATTTATTGCAAAATATAAATTAACTAATTTTTTTTTGTAAATTTTAAATAGAATAAAAATATAAAATATTAATATAATATATGCTAGGTTTCTGTGCATAAATTGTACTAAAGAAGGGTCATTAAAAGCAGAAATTTTTAGAATATTCATAATTTCATTATCATCAGGAAAAAAAGATGATCCCATTAATGGCCATGAATTATAGATTTGACCAGCATCCATACCTGATACAAATGCTCCAATTATAATTTGACAAAATATTAAAAATAAAAAAATAAACGGAATATAATTCTTTAATTTATCATCAAAACTTCGTTTAACTTTTAAATTGAAATAATTCCATAAAATTAAAGATATTATAATAAAAGCAATTATTAAGTGAATAGATAAACGAAAATGACTCACATCTACTCTATCAACAAGCCCGCTGGAAACCATATACCAGCCAATAAAACCTTGGAAGCATATTAAAATAAAAATCAAATATAAATTTAATAATTTTTTAAAACTTTCTTTAATAGTAAAAAAAATTAAAGGTATTAAGAACAAAATTCCTATAAGTCTTCCTAAAAATCTATGGATCCATTCCCACCAAAAAATAACTTTGAACTCTTGAAGGGTCATTGAAAAATTTTGCTGTGTATATTCAGGAATTTTTTTATATAAATTAAAATAATTATTCCAATCAGAATCACTTAAAGGTGGTAAAAAACCCGAAAAAAGTTGCCATTCTGTAATAGACAATCCTGAGTCAGTTAGTCTAGTAAGTCCACCCACAATAATCATTATTGAAATGATACAAAACATGAAAGCTAGCCAAAATGAAATATAATTTTTTATTCTATTATTTTCTATATACATATTTAAATAAATATAATAATTATAGTTTAATCCAACTGAATAAATGTCGCCAATTAATAAAAAAAAATTAAAAAAATTAAGAAAAAGATTAGATAATCTTGATAATTCTTTTATAAAATTAATTAAAAAAAGAACTACAATAGTTAAACAAGTTTTGAAACTTAAGGAAAAAAAAAGCCAAATAGTTGATAAAAAAAGGATTAAATTTATTCTCAACCAAGTAAGAAAAAAATCTATAAAAAATAAAGTAGATCCTAAAATTACTAATCGTATTTGGAAAAATATGATTTTGTCTTATATTGATTATGAAAGAAGAAATTTAAAAAAAAAATAACTACTTACTGTGTGGAGGTAGTTTTTTTTCAACAAAAGTTTCATGCTTTCTTGTAGCCGGATTATATTTTTTTGCTTTTAGTTTAACTTTTGCTTTTTCACCGCCCGCTGGTTTTTTTACATAATAAAAAAAAGGGCTATCAGGCTTCGATTCCGGAACCAATCTTACTTTAACATGAGTTTTTTTTGCCATATTATCCTAATTTTTTAATTTCTTTTAATAAACTTGAAATTTTTTCTAGCTTAGATTTCAAATTATTTTTTGATGTGTTTATAGATCTATTAGCGGATTCGTCAAGATTAAAAGAACTTTCATTTATTAAGAATTTCTTAACGCCATTAATTGTAAAACCTTTTTCCTTTAATAAAAATCTAATTTTTTTTAATATTTCTATAGATTTTTTATCATAATATCTTCTTTTACCAGCAAAGATTTTGGGTTTGATTTGCTTAAATTCTTTTTCCCAAAATCTGATTGTGTGGGTATTTAATTTTCCAGTTTTTGGGTTTACTAAATTAAGATCCTTGGCCACCTCACCTATAGACTTATAAGCATCATCATGTTTTTGATTCATATTCTTTATTAATTATTTTTTTTAATTCTCTTGATGGTTTAAATAAAATAACTTTTCTTTCCGAAATTAGTTTTTTTTCCTTAGTTTTTGGATTTCTACCTACCCTACTTTTTTTAAATCTCACTTGAAAAGTTCCAAATTTTGCAATTTTTACTTTATGGTTATTTTTTAAGCTTTTGAAAATAATTTCAAAAAAATCTTCCAGAAGATTTTCTGATATTTTTTTTGAATAACCTATTTGCATATATATTGAATTAACTATTTCTTCTTTTGTTAAGTTAATTCTCATTTGTTAATTTATACTATTTTTTATTTTATCAATTAAGTTATTTTTAACGATTCTTTCACATACTGATAATGAATTAGCAAAACCAATAAAATCAGTTCCTCCATGGCTTTTAATTACTGGTGAATCCAAACCCAATAAAATAGCACCATTATACTGTCTTGGATCTAGCTTTTTTTTAAATTTCTTTAAACTATTTATCGAAATAAGAGATCCCAATTTTCCAAATAGAGAACTTTTCATAGCTTGTTTCAATTCACTAGTTATGAAGTTTGCGGTTCCTTCAGCGGTTTTTAATGCGACATTACCGGTAAATCCATCAGCAACTATTACATTCACATTACCATCCATTAAATGATTGCCTTCAATAAATCCTTTAAATTCAAAATCTTCGTTAACAATTTGATTTAATTTTTGATATGTTTCTTTTATAATTTCGTTTCCTTTAATTTCTTCAGATCCAATATTTAATAAAGCTACTTTGGCTTTTTCATCAGGAAGTAAAGATTTATATAATGAAGAACCCATTATAGCAAAATCTATTAGATTCTTATCGCTACATTCAATATTTGCTCCTAAATCTAGGACTACACTCATTCCTTTTTTACTAGGCCATAAACCTGATAAAGCAGGTTTGTCAATATTCTTGATCATATTTAAATTTAATTTTGCAATTACTAAAAGAGCACCTGTGTTGCCTGCTGAAATTATTATATCTGATGATTTATTTTTAACACTTTCTACCGCTAACCACATGCTAGTGTTCTTTCCTCTTTTGGCTGCAGTAAACGCAGTATCCTCACCTTTAATTTTTTCTTGAGTGTGAATAATTTCAAAAATATTTTTATCAATTGATTTGGATTTAATTATAGGATCAATAATTTGTTTATCACCAAATATTTTATAGAAAATATTTTTACTTTTTTTATGATGTAATTCAATTCCATCAATAATTTTAAGAGGTGCATTATCACCGCCCATTGCATCAACTGCAATTGTAATCAATTTTTTCATTAAAAATTATTCTTTCGGATCTAAAACTTGTCGCCCTTTATAAAAACCTGTTTTTAGATCCATGTGGTGAGATAGACGATATTCTCCAGATTTTTTATCTTCAATAA
>CAZAGV010000073.1:4072-5106 GCA_964484975.1 uncultured Candidatus Pelagibacter sp. | reverse complement strand
TCACCATTTAAATAACTTTCCATCAATTTTTCATCTTGTTCAACTGCAGTTTCAACAAGTTCTTGTCTATATTTTTCACTAATTTCCTTTAAATCTTCTGGTATATCTTTTTCTTCCCATGCAGCACCCAAGTCTTCATTTTTCCATACAATTGCTTTCATTTTTACTAAATCAACAACTCCTTGCAATGATGCTTCAATGCCGATAGGAACTTGGAGGGCCAAAGGTTTAGCTCCTAATCTATCTTTTATCATCTCAACGCATCTAAAAAAATCTGCACCAGTTCTATCTAATTTATTAACAAAACAAATTCTTGGAACTTTATATTTATCAGCTTGTCTCCACACAGTTTCTGATTGAGGTTCTACGCCAGCAACTCCATCAAAAACTGCAACTGCACCATCTAAAACTTTTAATGATCTTTCAACTTCAATAGTAAAATCAACGTGACCAGGTGTATCTATAATATTAATTCTATGCTCTCTCCAAAAACAGGTTGTTGCGGCAGAAGTAATTGTTATTCCTCTTTCTTGCTCTTGTTCCATCCAATCCATTGTTGCTGCACCATCATGTACCTCGCCGATTTTGTGACTTTTTCCCGTGTAATATAAAATTCTTTCTGTAGTAGTAGTTTTACCAGCATCAATGTGAGCCATGATCCCTATATTTCTGTATTTATCTAAAGTATGAGTTCTAGGCATAGTTTCTTACCATCTAAAATGGGCAAAAGCTTTATTTGATTCTGCCATCTTGTGTGTATCTTCTTTTTTTTTAATTGCTGATCCCTTGTTTTGATATGCATCATAAATTTCATTAAAAATTTTATCAGACATGTTTTTATCTTTTCTTTTTCTTGACGCATCAATTAACCATCTTAGGGCCAATGCCTGTGATCTCTTTGATTTTACTTCAACAGGGACTTGATATGTTGCTCCTCCAACACGTCTAGATCTTACTTCTACTGTAGGTCTTATATTGTTTATTGCCTCATTAAATATTGTAATTGGTTCGTCTTTAGATTTAGATTTAATTTT
>CAZAGV010000073.1:0-4062 GCA_964484975.1 uncultured Candidatus Pelagibacter sp. | reverse complement strand
GCACATTGTTTGCCTTTTTTAGATAATAGCTTTGATTTTATTTTATCAATTGCTTCATAAATAATCTTTTCAGCAATTGTTTTTTTACCATCATACATAATTGAATTAATTAATTTTGGAATTATTGTCGATTTATATTTTGGGTCAACTATTGGAATTTTTTTGGGTGCTTTTCTTTTTCTAGACATAATATTTATTTTCCTTTTTTAGCACCGTATTTAGATCTTTGTTGTTTTCTAGCGGTAACTCCTTGTGTATCAAGATTTCCTCTTAAGATATGGTATCTAACACCTGGTAAATCTTTAACTCTACCACCTCTAATTAATACTACAGAGTGTTCCTGCAAATTATGTCCTTCACCTGGAATATAAGAGGTAACTTCATGCCCGTTAGACAATCTAACTCTTGCTACTTTTCTTAAAGCAGAGTTAGGTTTTTTTGGTGTTGTAGTATAAACTTTTACACAAACTCCTCTTTTTTGAGGAGATCTTTCTAAAGCTGGAACTTTATCCCTTGCTTTTTGCTTAATACGTTTCTTTTTTAACAACTGGTTAATTGTTGGCATATTTTATATTCCTTTAATTTTTTGATGAAATTAACTATGATTTTCAATGGCAGCGTTTAGTACTCAGGCACTACATTCCAACCAAAAAATTATCGCCAAAATACTATAGAAATGCATTTTGTCAAATTAAAATGCTTAGAAAATAAGACTATTTTTATTGATTTACTTGGCTTTCTGATGACTCTATAGCCTCTTGTTCAGAGAGAAATTTTTTATCATCTTCTAAGGCTTTTTTGTTCCAGATATTTTTTACTGACCCTGTTCCAGCTGGTACCAATCTTCCAACAATAACGTTTTCTTTTAATCCTGATAGTTTATCGACTTTTCCTTTTATTGCCGCATCAGTCAAAACTCTAGTAGTTTCTTGGAAAGATGCTGCTGAAATAAATGATTCAGTTTGTAAAGATGCTTTGGTAATACCCATTAATACCCTCTCACCTTTGGCTGGTTTCTTGCCAGAAGATTTTAATTTTTCATTAATTTCTTCAAACCTAATTCGTTCGATAATTTCACCTGGTAATAAACTTGATTCTCCACTTTCTTTTACTTCAATTTTTTTTAGCATTTGTCTTAAAATCACCTCTATATGCTTATCATTGATTATTACTCCCTGAAGTCTGTATACTTCTTGGACCTGATTTACAAAGTAATCTGTAAGTTCTTCTATTCCAAGTATTCTTAAAATATCATGTGGTAATGGCTGACCATCTAACAAGTATTCGCCTTTTTTAATTTTTTCGCCTTGGTTAAAATTAATATGTTTTCCTTTAGGAATTAAATAATTTAATGATTCGCCTGAATCTGAAATAATTGAGACTCTTTGTTTTCCCCTTATCTCTTTACCAAAATTTACTTTACCATCATTTTCAGCAATAATAGCGCTGTCCTTAGCTTTTCTAGCTTCAAATAGTTCAGCCACTCTTGGTAATCCTCCTGTAATATCTTTAGTTTTTGATGTTTCTTTAGGTAATCTAGCGATAACATCTCCAGCAAATATTTTTTGTCCATCTTGAACTGAAAGTATTGAGTCAGGAACTAAATAATACCTTGCTTCGTTATCGTCAGCTTTTTTAACAACATTACCTTTTTCATCTCTCAAAGTTATTCTTGGTTTTAAATCCGTATTTTTTGATTGTGTTTTCCAATCAACTACTGCTTTAGTAGATATCCCAGTAGCATCATCAACAGTTTCTACTAAAGATACTCCATCAATCAAATCAACATAATTTGCTAAACCATCTTTTTCTGCTATTACTGGAGTTGTATAAGGGTCCCATTCACAAATTTTTGTACCTTTTTTAACTTTATCTTCATTTTGAAAAAATAATTTTGACCCATAAGGCACCTTGTATGAAGCAACTTGTAAACCATTTTCATCTTCAATTGATAACTCTGTATTTCTTCCCATAACAACCATGTTTTTTTTTGAATCTTCAAGTAAATTTGTATTTATAAGTTTTAATATTCCATCAGTTTTTGTAACAATTTGAGATTCTTGTTTTATTGATGCTGTACCTCCAACGTGAAAAGTTCTCATTGTTAATTGTGTTCCTGGTTCACCAATTGATTGTGCTGAAATCATTCCAATTGCCTCTCCTACATGAACCATTTTTCCTCTGGATAAATCTCTACCATAGCATCTTGCGCAGATACCTTCTTTTAAACTGCATGTGATTACTGAATGAACTTTAATAAATTTAACACCAGCAGCATCTATTTTTTCACATCCTGCCTCATCTATGATTTCAGATTTTTTTATAATTACTTCACCATTAATTGGATTTTTTACATCCGCTGCAACTACTCTTCCAAGAGCACGTTCTGATAAACTCACTATAACATTTCCACCTTCAATAATTTCTGATAATTGGATAAAGCCAGGTTCTTCACATTTTTCTGTTGTAACAGTAAGATCTTGAGCTACATCACAAAGTCTTCTAGTTAAATAGCCCGAATTTGCAGTCTTTAATGCAGTATCAGCTAATCCTTTTCTGGCACCGTGCGTGGAATTAAAGTACTCTAAGGCAGTTAATCCTTCTTTAAAATTTGATGTGATTGGTGACTCTATAATTTCACCTGATGGTTTTGCGATTAAACCTCTCATTCCAGCAAGTTGTTTCATCTGAGCTGCTGACCCTCTTGCTCCACTATCTGCCATCATAAATACCGAATTTATTTTTAAGCCATTTTCTGTAACCTCTGTAGCAGAAATTCTTTTCATCATTTCTGAAGCTACTCTGTCAGTGCATTTTGACCATGCATCAACAACTTTATTATATTTTTCACCTCTAGTTATGAGTCCTTCTGTATATTGATTTTCATAATCTGATATTAATTTTTTAGTTTCTTCAATTAGTTGTTGTTTATTCTCAGGAATAACTAAATCATCTTTTCCAAAAGAAATTCCTGCTTTAAATGCATGTTTAAAACCTAAGTCTTTTAGCTTATCACAAAAAATAACTGTAGATTTTTGTCCACAAAATCTAAAAACATGATCAATTACTTCTGAAACTATTTTTTTTGGTAATAATCTGTCTATTAAAAAAAATTTATTATTTATATTTTTGGGTAATAAATTTGCTAATAAAAATCTACCTGCTGTACTTATATGTTTTTCAAGTTTAGTATCTCCATTTTCATCTAAAGTTACAAATCTAGAAACAATTCTTGAATGAACTTTTATTTGGCCAGTTTCTAAAGCATGTTCAATCTCTGAATTATTAACAAAGTAACCTTCAATCTTTTTGTCTTGATATGGAGGTTGAGATAAATAATATATTCCAAGTATCATATCTTGGCTTGGAACAATGATTGGTTTTCCATTTGATGGACTTAATATATTGTTTGTAGACATCATTAACACTCTTGCCTCTAATTGTGCCTCTAAACTTAAAGGAATATGAACTGCCATTTGATCACCATCAAAGTCTGCATTAAATGCCGCGCATGTTAATGGATGTAATTCAATTGCATCTCCTTCTATTAATTTTGGCTCAAATGCTTGTACGCCTAATCTATGGAGGGTAGGAGCTCTGTTTAAAATTACTGGGTGTTCTCTAACAATTATTTCAAGTGCGTCCCAAACTTCATTCCTTTCTTTTTCAACTAGTTTTTTTGCCTGTTTAATTGTAGAGGCAAGTCCTAATTTGTTCAATCTAGCGTATAAAAATGGCTTGAATAATTCTAAAGCCATTTTTTTTGGCAATCCACATTCGTGTAATTTTAAGTCAGGACCAACTACAATTACTGATCTACCTGAATAGTCAACTCTTTTTCCTAAAAGATTTTGCCTAAATCTTCCTTGCTTCCCTTTTAGCATTTCAGCTAAAGATTTAAGTGGTCTTTTACCAGTTCCTGTTATTACTTTTCCTCTTCTACCGTTGTCAAAAAGCGCATCGACTGATTCTTGCAACATTCTTTTTTCATTACGCACTATTATGTTTGGAGCTTTTAAATCAATTAATCTTTTTAAACGATTATTTCTATTTATAACTCTT
>CAZAGV010000072.1:0-5136 GCA_964484975.1 uncultured Candidatus Pelagibacter sp. | reverse complement strand
TAATTTTTCTGCATATCCATCAATAATACTCACTTCTTTTGCGGCTACTATTACTTTAATATTATTTGATTTAGTTTCATTTGCGCCAACTTCGGCTGGTTTTGTTTCGATAAAATTAGCCTTAAATTTATTTTTGAATTCAAAATCTGCTTTAAATTTCTTATTTTTTTCAGGAATTAAAGTAGTAATCCAATATTTGTCAGTAATTCCAAGCCATCCTTTGCCTGCATTAACTGAGTATTTTTTTTCTTCTATATCATCATAATCTTGCTCTACTAGTTGATCATCAAATACTCCTAGAAGACCTTCGTGAAGAATGTAAAAGTTCGTTACTTCAGGAGCAGTATTTCTCACAATTTGACCGTATGAATAAAAATTATATTTTTTTTCTGTTGTGTTTTTTATGGACTGATTAACTGTAAATAAATATTCGTCATCTATGCTTATTTTTTTTTCAAATATTATTCCTTGATCATTTTTCCATCTAAGATTTATTGGTTGATTTGGTGTTAGTTTATTATTTCCTGTTACTTTCCATATTGTTTTACTATTTGGGACATCTATATTTTCACTATTTGTTGCCCAGCCAGTTTCAATATAATATCCATTATTTAAATTTCTTGGATTTAACAAAACTACTTGGTCATTTCCCTTTAATGTTTCAGTATATTTTTTAAATGTTAGGTCATCAATTGCACCACCCTTTAAGGATATGGATCCTTTTATGCTAATATTTTCAAATTCTATTCTTTGATTTTGAGATTTTGCTTCTGCTCTAGAAATTTCCAATACCTTTTCTTCAATTTCTAAACTTGGAGCCTCAGTAGATTGTGTAACTTTATTTTCTTCTTTTTTAACTTGTTCTAAATTTTGTGGGCTTGGTGCAAAAAAAAGACTATAAAGAATAATCACAGCCGCGCTGAGTGATATTGCTGCAATTACATTTTTTGAATCCATTTAATTTCTCTTTTTTTTTACTGGGTCAAATCCATCGCCACCTCCTAATATTTTAATTGGATGGCAAGATAAAATTCTTTTTGTTCCTAATATAGATCCTTTTATAAATCCAAATTCCGTTAGACAATCAATAAAATATTCAGAGCAAGTAGGAAGATATCTGCAATTATTTCCCAATATAGGTGATAAAATTAACTGATAAAGTTTTATTAATAAAATAAAAATTTTTGAGAAAACTTTCATCATTTTATTTTCTTGCAGTCTTTTAATACAGTTTCTTTAATTTCAAAAAATTCTGCATTTATAATTTTTTTTTTCGCAATAACCAGATAGGAGTAATTTAAATTTATTTTAGATATTGTTAAAATTTGATTCATAATATTTCTAAGTCTTCTTTTAATTTTATTCCTTTTAACTGCATTACCTAATTTTTTTTGTGTAACAAAACTTATATTTAAATAATTATTACTTTTATTAGAAAGATTTTTGAAGAAAATAGTAAGATATTTGTTGGATATTTTTTCCCCTGTTAGCAGTGACTTGAAATCTTGATTCTTTGATAGACTCAATAATTTAATATGCATTAAACAGTAAGTTTTTTTCTTCCTTTTGCTCTTCTTCTAGCTAATAATTTCTTTCCTCCTTTAGTTCTCATTTTAGATCTAAAGCCGTGTCTTCTTTTTCTTACTAATCTGCTTGGTTGATATGTTCTTTTCATAATAACTTAATAAAATGTATTTAAAATTTCGGTAGTTATAAGAAATAAGTGTATTAAAGTACAGTTAATTTTTAAAAGATAAATATATGGAAAAAGATAGAAAGATTAAAATATATTTGGGTGTAGCCTATTTGTTAATAGTTATATTATTTTTGTGGCTTATTTTTAATAAATTTTCATTCGATGAAATTACTAGCTATGATTTTATTAAAAATAATAGAGATTATCTGTTTTTTTTAAAAGAAAGCAATTTTTTTCTAATTTCTTTAATTTTTTTAATTTTTACAATTTTATGGGTTTTATTTTTAGGTTTTGGAAGCCCAATTTTTTTATTAGGTGGATTTATTTTTGGAAAATGGTTTGGAACAATTTTAGTTGTTTTAGGATTGTCAACAGGAGCTACATTGTTATACGTTTTAGCAAATTATTTTTTTAAAGATTTAATAAAAGAAAATTTTCTAAAAAAATTTTCTAAATTAAATGAAAAATTTAAAAATAATGAATTTTTATTTTTTTTAATTTACAGATTTATAGGAGGTATTCCTTTCGCAATATCAAATCTTTTGCCAGTTTTATTCAATGTAAAAGTTAAAAATTTCTTTTTTGGATCATTAATTGGAATGACACCACAACTTTTTATAGGAGTAAGCTTGGGAGCCGGTATTGAAAAAATTATAAATTTAAATGAAGATCCACCAAGCTTTTTAACTCTTTTAAATTCCAAAGATATTTATATACCAATAATCGGTTTTGTTTTTTTTGTAGTTATAAGTTATTTATTAAGAAAAAAATTTTATAAAAACTAATTTTTTGGTGCCCTCACCAAGAATCGAACTTGAAATTCAACCTTACCATGGTCGCGTTATGCCATTTAACTATAAGGGCAATTTATTTAATGTTTAGTGTATAAAATAATAATTTTCAAATTATTGCCATGTTTTTTTATTAAAAAACAGGCTATATCATAGATAAGGAAATGTTATGGGAATTCATTACGATTACAAAAGTACAAGAGGAGCCAAAGCTATGGAAAAGCAAGCCAAGAGAGAGAAAAAGCTTGCAGAAAAAAGAGCCAAGAAACAAGCTAAAACAGGTTTTGCGAAAGAAAAAGAGCAAGATAAAACTATTCCATTAGACCAGGTCATCACACTGGATCATCTTACCAATCCTGATAAGAAATAAATGAATAAAAAAGATAAGATTAGCAAATTAGAAATTGCATTAAAAAAAAATTTAAGAAAAAGAAAAATTTTTCAAAAGAAACAAAAAAAAAATAATAAGTAGAGATGTCCATTCAACCAGATTCTTGGATAAAAAAAATGTGTAAAGAACACAACATGATAGAGCCTTTTTTAGAGGAACAAGTTTCTAAAGGAGTTATTTCAAAGGGCTTGTCTGGAATGGGATATGATGTATCGATTTCTGATGAATACAGGATTTTTACTAATGTAAATAATTCTTTAGTTGATCCAAAAAACTTTTCAGATGATAACTTTGTAGAAAGAAAAGGCCCTTATTGCATCATACCCCCCAATAGTTTTGCTCTTGGAAAAACAGTTGAATACTTTCGAATTCCAAAAAATGTCCTTTGTATTTGTGTTGGAAAAAGTACTTACGCTAGGTGTGGGGTTATAGTTAATGTTACACCAATTGAAAATTCGTTTGAAGGAAACATTGTCATCGAGATGTCAAATACGACTCCTAATCCTGCCAAGGTTTATTCTAATGAAGGTATTGCTCAATTTTTGTTTTTTAAATCGGATACAGATCCAGAAACTACTTACGCATCTAAAAAAGGAAAATACCAAGGTCAGACAACTATACAAGTCGCAAAAATAAAATAAAATGGATAAATTTTTGATTTCAGGTCCTTGTAAAATCAAGGGACAAATCTCAATTAGTGGCTCAAAAAATGCTGCACTTCCAATTCTTGCTTCTACATTACTATTTGATAAACCGGTTGTTATAAAGAATCTTCCTAGAGTTAGAGATATAGATACTATGTTAAATCTCTTGAAATCTCTTGGATCAAAAATTCAGTTTTCTAATAAAAAAAAAACTGTAAAAATTTCAAAGACGAAAAATCAAAAATACGTTAGCAGTTATTCCATTACGAAAACCATGAGAGCCAGCATACTAAGTTTGGGCCCAATGGTTTCAAAACACCATAAATCAATCACTAGTTTTCCTGGTGGGTGCGTTTTAAATGGTAATTCAGGAAGACCAATAAATTTGCACTTGAATGCTCTAAAAAAACTTGGAATGAAATATGAAATAAAAAAAGGTTATATTCACGCAAAGTCGAACGGAAAACTAAAAGGAAATAATATTAAATTTCCCAAGATAAGTGTTGGGGCAACTGAGCAACTTATTATGTCAGCAGTTTTGGCAAATGGCAGAACCACATTAAAGAATTGCGCAATTGAACCGGAAATAAAAGACTTAACAAATTTTCTTAAATTAGCTGGTGCAAGCATAAAATGGATTGGAAAAAGAACATGTCAAATAATAGGCGTTAGTTCCCTGAAACAAATAACTTACTCAGTGATGAGTGACAGAATAGAAACAGGAACATTTTGTGTAGCAGCAACTCTTGCAAAAGGAGATTTGTTAATAAAAAATTTCAATCCTAAATTAATTCAAACAGAATTGAACTTGTTGAAAAAAGTGGGTGCAAAAATTAAAACTACTAAAGATAAAATTCATATAAAAGGGCCAAAAAAAATTAAGAGTGTAAATAATATAATAACTAAAGAGTATGGTGGTTTTCCTACAGATCTACAGCCTCAATTTATGGTACTTCTTTGTAAAGCTAATGGCACTAGTTCAATTACAGAAAATATTTTTCAAGGAAGATTTATACATGTTATGGAACTCCAAAGACTTGGTGCCAAAATATCCATTAAAGATAGTACAGCAATAATCGAAGGTAACACAAACTTTATTGGGGCAGAGGTTATGTCAAGTGATCTTAGAGCCTCAGCTGCTTTAGTACTTGCTGGAATTATCTCTAAAGGGCAAACAACAATTTCTAGAATATATCATTTAGATAGAGGATATGAAAAAATAGAAAAAAAATTGAAAAAACTAGGAGCTAATATTAGAAGAATTTCCTAAATGAATGATAAAAAATATCTTGCAAAAATTATAGCCAAAGATCCAAATGGACTTCAAGTAATATCCGCATGTTGTTCAGACGGAGAAGTGAAAGTTGATGAGATTAAATTTTTAAAAAAAAATAAATTATTTTTATTATCAATTAAACGATTAAATAAAGAAAAAGATAAAAACCAAAAAATTAAAAGTATTTGTAAGTTCGAATTTGTAGATGGTGTAAAATCAAAAAATATTGATCAAAATGACAAGAATATTATTTTAGAACTGTTGGCAATTGACATTTTTAAAGTAAAAGAAAATTTTGAGATTACTCTTTTATTTAAAAATAATGCATTTATAACCTT
>CAZAGV010000071.1:0-5224 GCA_964484975.1 uncultured Candidatus Pelagibacter sp. | reverse complement strand
TGGAAAAGTGTTCACGAGTTAGCTCCTGCAAAATTAATAGTATAATTATTGCATTTTATAAAAAAAACTTAAAACTATTTTATGTTAAAAGAGCTACAAATAGAAAGATCCATTTTGAATATGGTTCCAGACTATCCTATTCCAAGATACACAAGTTATCCAACAGCACCACATTTTAAAAATTCAATAAATAGCAAAATATACAGTTCTTGGTTGAATAATATCAAATCAACAGAAAATTTATCTTTATATATTCACATTCCTTTTTGCAACTCACTTTGTTATTTTTGTGGTTGTCACACTACAGCAACCAAAAAATATGAACCAATAAATCGATATGTTAATTTTTTGATTAAAGAAATTCATTTAATTAAATCAAAAATAAATTTTAAACCAAAAGTTTCTCATATTCATTTTGGTGGAGGAACACCATCTATATTAAAATCAAAAGATTTAAAATTACTAATGGATGCCATTAATAAAAAATTTGACGTCCATAACAAATGTGAAATTGCAATGGAAGTTGATCCTAGATTTTTCAAAATTGACTTAATTAAAGTATTAAAAAAGTATAAATTTAATAGAATAAGTATTGGTGTTCAAGACTTCTCATCAATTGTTCAAAAAAATATCAATAGAAAGCAATCGTTTAAATCAACCAAGGATTTAATTAATTCTTTCAGAAGTTACGGAATAAAAAATATTAATATAGACTTGATGTATGGTCTTCCTTACCAGTCTATTAAAAGTTTCTTGCTTACATTAAATAAAGTTATTTCATTAAAACCAGACCGAATTTCTATATTTGGCTATGCTCACGTTCCATGGATGAAAAAAAGACAAAATCTAATAAAAGGAGAGATTTTAGGCAATAAGGAAAGACTGCAGCTATACAATCTAGCATCTGCTTATCTAGAAAATAACAAATATGTTTCAATCGGCATTGATCATTATGCAAGATATAATAGTTCAATAATTAAAAAAATTAAAAAAAGAAATTTAACAAGAAATTTTCAAGGTTATTCAGAAGACAATTCAAAAGTTTTACTAGGTTTTGGATCTTCCTCAATAAGTTCACTACCTGAGGGTTATGTTCAAAACTATTCAAATGTTCCAGAGTATTTTGAATCAATTAAAAAAAATAAAATACCAATTTATCGCGGTTACAAATTTAAAAACAAAGATGTAATGTATGGAGAAATTATCAAAAACCTAATGTGTTACTTGAATGTAGATTTTAATGAAATAAAAGAAAAATTTAATTTAGAAAAAAACCAGAATTTTTTATTTTATGAACTGCTTAAAATAAAACCATTTATAGATAAAGGATTTGTAAAACTTAATAATAATGTTTTAACTATACACCCTAAAGCGAGACCATTGACAAGAACTATAAGTTCATCTTTTGATCAGTTTTTTAAAGAAAGTAAAAATAAATATAGTCTAGGAATATAGTTCAAAAAACAATGAATTATGATATTGCAATTATAGGAGCAGGACCAAACGGCAATGCATTTGCATGCTCTCTTGCCGATTCTAATCTTAAAATAGCATTAATAGACAAATGTCCAAAAGAAAAATTACAAAATCCTAAAGTTGATGGAAGAGATATAGCTTTAACCCATCGATCAATAAACATATTAAAAGAGATTGGATTTTGGGATTTAATTCCAAATAATTTAATATCCAATATCAATAAAGCAAAAATTTATGATGGAGATTCTTCCTACTCACTAAATTTTGAAAACAAAAATATTAAAAAAGACAGCTTAGGATCTTTAATACCAAATTTTTTAATTAAAAAATATTTACAAAAATTATTAGAAAAAAGAAAAAATATATTTTCTATTGAGTCAGAAATTATTGATTTTCAAAGTGATGACAATTTTATTTCAATTTTATTATCAAATAAGAAAAAAATTAAAGCTTCATTAGTTATTGGAGCTGATACTCGATTTTCATACGCTAGATCCAAAATGGGCATCTCTTCCTTTACAAAAGACTTTAAAAAAAACATGATTGTTTGTAGAATGAAAATAGAAAATATTCACAATAATATTGCCTATGAATTTTTTAAATACAACAAAACACTTGCTTTGCTTCCGTACGTTAATAATGAAGCTTCAATAATAATTACTGATACTAAAATAAACACAGAAAGATTGCTTAAATTAAAAACAAAAGATTTTAATTATGAGGTTGAAAAAAATTTTAATTTATTCTTTGGAAAAATGCATCTAATTGGAAAACGTTACTCTTATCCTATGATCACGGTATATTCAAAAAAATTTATTTCTAATAGATTTGCTTTGATTGGTGATGCTGCTGTAGGAATGCATCCTGTTACAGCGCATGGATTTAATTTAGGATTACAAGGAATAGAAATTCTCACCAAAGAAATTAAATCAGCTATAAAAAATAATATTGATATAGGTTCAAATTTCGTGTTAAACAAATTTCAATACAAATTACATCTAACTGCAATACCACTATACCTGGCCACAAATAGCATAGTTCAGCTTTACACAAATACATCTAGACCCTCTAAAATAGCAAGAAAATTTGCTCTAAGAGCAGTTAATACTATCAAACCCTTAAAAAAAGCATTTATGAATGTTTTGGAGTAAATTTATTAAACTTTTAATTTAAAACATAAACTTTAGACATTTATAAACAAATCGACTACAAATATTATTAATCAAACAACCAGAAAGTCTTAAAATGAATATGATAAATAAATGCAGCATATATAAGCTAGTAGGCTCTTTAATAGTTTCTCCAATAATATTTTATATTACAATTGTATTTACAAAAATATCAGGTGTAACTTACGACATATCACATGGAGATGCTTTTATTATTTGGGTGCTGTTAGCAATATTAGTTGTTCAGTGTTTTAAATGTGAGCACACCAATAAAAGAAAAAGAAAATAAAAACTTTTTACGAAACTTTTTTTTGAAAACAGATTACATTGTCAGTTTTTAAAACTTTGTTTCTAATCATTGCTTTTTTAAGTTTGTTCACCATATCTGAGATCATTTCATCTGTGTGAAGAGGGCCAGGAGTAAATCTTAATCTTTCTGTGCCTTCTGGTACAGTTGGATAATTAATAGGCTGAACATATAAACCATCTTCATTAAGCAATTCATCACTGATTGCTTTACACTTTAGTGGGTCACCAATGATAACCGGCACTATATGCGAAGAATTCTCCAGTACATTGATGCCAACTTTTTCAAGCTCAGTTTTTGTTTTTAATGATCTTTCTTTTATTTCTTCTCTTAAATTATTGTGTTCTTTCACAAACCTTACTGAAGAGATTGCGCCAGCACAAATTACAGGGCTTATACTAGTTGTAAATATAAAGCCAGGAGCCAAACTTCTAATTGCATCTAAAAAATCTTTTTTTCCTGCTACATAACCACCTTGCAAGCCAAAAGCTTTACCTAAAGTTCCATTAATTATGTCTACTTGATCTTGTAAATTTTCTATTTCCGATACTCCACCTCCATTTAAACCATAAAGACCAACCGCATGGACTTCATCCAAGTAAGAAATTGCATTATATTTTTTACACAATTGAAGAATTTCTTTGACTGGGCTTATGTCGCCATCCATTGAGTAGACAGATTCAAACACTACACATTTTGGGCCTGCTATTGATATTAATATTTCTTCTAAATTCTTTAAATCATTATGTTTCCATATTATTTTCTTTGCTCGACTATTTTTTATTCCTTGGATAATTGATGAATGATTCTCACTATCACTGACAAATGTTATATCAGATATAACTTTTGGAATTGTTTCTAAAGTTGTCAAGTTTGCAACATAAGCTGAAGTAAATAATAAGGCTGAATCTTTTTTGTGTAAATTTGACAATTCATTTTCTAATGCCTCATGATATTTTGTGGTACCTGAAATATTTCTTGTTCCTCCTGACCCTGTTCCAACACTATCAAGTGCAGTTTTCATTGCATCAATAACTATCTTGTTTTGACCCATACCCAAATAATCATTGGAACACCAATTGATAATTTTTTTAACTCCATATTTGGAATACCAAATAGCATTAGGAAAATTTCCTCGTTTTCTAAGTATGGTATTAAAAACTCTATATTTACCTTCAGTTTTTAAACTATCTAATATATTTTTAAACTTATCTATATATTTCACTGTACACACTCCATTAAAACATATTAATTATAAATGATTAAGTATTTGGTTTAAAGAATTCTTTTTCTCCTACAATTTTATTTTTTTCAAGCATGTCAAAGTATGGGGATTTTAAATCCTCGAACGCATCTGCCCATGTCCCTTGGGTAGCTGCCTTGGAATACTCTGTTGATCTTCCTTCGAAAAAATTCATATGTTCAACAGCATTTAAAATTGAATCAAGCCAACCTAAAGGATTCTTTTCAACTTTATATATCTTATTTAAACCTAGTTGTATTAGTCTCCTGTTTGCAATCCATCTAATGTACTCCTTAACTTCCACAGCTTTTAAATTTTCAAGCGGTCCCATCTCAAAAGATAAGTCTATAAAAGCATCTTCTTGCATTACGGCTATTCTGCATGCATCATAGATTTCTTGTTTTAATTTTTCAGTCCATATTTCTGGATTTTCACTTACAAACTCTTTAAACAATCTTATCATTGAATTGCAATGTAAAGTTTCGTCTCTAACAGACCAGGTTATAATTTGACCCATGCCTTTCATTTTATTGTGCCTTGGAAAATTAAGTAATATTGCAAAACTAGCAAAAAGCTGGACACCTTCGGTAAACGCACTAAAAATAGCTAGTGTTTTTGCTATATTGTGCAGTGAGTTAACATCACACTTTTGCAAGTAGTCATATTTATCCTTCATAGCTTTAATTTTTAAAAATTCTGAGTATTCGGATTCTGGCAAACCTATTGTGTCTAGCAGGTGTGAATATGCAGCAATATGAACTGTTTCCATAGCTGAAAAAACTGACAACATCATCTTTACTTCTGTGGGTTTGAATACATTCATGCAGTGTCCCATATAGTAATTGTTCACTTCTACATCGGCTTGGGTAAAAAATCTAAAAATTTGCATGAGCAGATTTTTTTCAGATGGGGTAATTGTCTTTTGCCAATCCTTAACGTCATCACTCATAGGAACTTCTTCAGGTAACCAGTGGATTCTTTGTTGAGTTAACCAAGCATCATAACACCATGGATATCTAAAAGGTTTGT
>CAZAGV010000070.1:0-5244 GCA_964484975.1 uncultured Candidatus Pelagibacter sp. | reverse complement strand
TGGTAACAAACAGCGCATGGAAAACCCCACTGAGAGCAAGACTGAGTAGAGATGACATTGTTAGAAATAACTAAAAGCTGTCTTTGGCTAGTCATCAGGGTTAGTTGCTTGAGCCTTAAAGTGATTTAAGGCCTAGAGAAATGATAGGTTTAAATGACAGAACCCGGCTTATAGTTTATCTGGCATTTCTAAATTAAAAAACTTCCAATAGAAACGTTTCATATTTGTTCTTAAAAATAAGATCATAGAGGCAAAATATTAAGTATTGACGCATCCTAATAAAACCCATAATATCCCATAAAAACCCAAATAAGGGTTATATTTATGAACTATGTTTTTATCTACTTACGAAAACAAACTGGACAAAAAGGGAAGGGTTTCTGTGCCGGCTTCTTTTAGATCTTACTTATCTAATTTAGGTTATAATGGTGTAATTTGTTATCCTTCTTTTAACAATCAATGCATAGAAGCATGGCCACAAGATAGAATAGAAAAAATTTCCAACGCAATTGATTCATTAAATCCTTTCGAGGAAAAAAAAGATTATTTTGCAACATCAATATTATCTGAAAGTACAAATCTACAATTCGATAGCGAAGGTAGAATTTTATTAACATCAAAATTATTAAAACATGCAAAAATTAAAAATAGCATGTTGTTTGTTGGTCAAGGAAAAACTTTCCAAATATGGGAACCAGCAACATTTGAAAAATTTAGGGTTACTGCAAGAAGAAAATCTAACACAAACAGAGCGAGCCTTAAATGGGAAAAACAATTTAATAACTAAGAGGGGATATATGACAATAAACTTTAAGCAACCAGATATTAGAGAGTTGAAACCAAGAATACTAGTTCTTGGAGTTGGTGGAGCAGGTGGAAACGCAATAAATGAAATGATTGATGCAGGCATGCAAGGAGTAGAGTTTATTGCAGTTAATACAGATGCCCAAGATTTAAAACTTAGTAAAGCCAATACTAAAATACAAATAGGATTAAATTTAACCAAAGGTTTAGGAGCGGGTGCAAAAATTGATATAGGACAAGCAGCTGCTGATGAATCTCTTAATGAAATTGTAAATTGTTTACAAGGCTCAAATATGGTTTTTATAGCTGCAGGAATGGGTGGAGGAACAGGAACTGGATCTGCCCATGTTATTGCTCGTGCTGCTAAAGAATTAAATATTTTAACAGTAGGCGTTGTTACACTTCCTTTTCTTTATGAAGGACCATCAAGGATGAGAAGAGCACAAAATGGTTTAGAAGAACTTAGAAAACATGTAGATACTATTATTGTTATTCCAAATCAAAACCTATTTAAAATTGCGAATGAACAAACAGGCTTTGAAGAGTCTTTTAATCTATCAAATAATGTTTTATTGCATGGTGTTCAAAGCATTACAGATTTAATGGTCAGACCAGGCTTAATCAATTTAGATTTTGCTGATGTTGAAACTGTTATGAGTGCAATGGGCAAAGCAATGATGGGGACTGGAGAAGCAGAAGGTGAAGGCAGAGCCGCAAAAGCTGCAGAAACGGCAATTAGCAATCCTTTGATTGATGACTATACTCTCAAAGGGGCAAAAGGTTTATTAGTTAATATTACTGGTGGCAAAGATTTAAAACTATTTGAAGTGGACGAAGCAGTGAACAAAGTAAGATCTGAGGTTGATACTGAAGCTGAACTGATAATTGGCGCAATAACAGATCCTTCACTAGATGGAAAAATGAGAGTTTCTATTGTTGCAACCGCACTTGATGGTCAACAACCAGAATCAAAATCAGTAATTAACATGGTTCATAGAATACAAAATAGAAATCCAGGTTATTCTGATTTTCAAAATTCTGATTCTCATCAGTCATTTAATTTTTCAGCTAATGTGGCAGCGCCAATTTCTGAAGGAGCCACTGCTCTAAAATTAGAAAATGAAATACAAGAGGAAGCAGTAAATGAAGTTGAACAATATGATCAAACAGATAATGAGGTTCTTGGTAGCACAACAGTTTCAGATGAACCAATTGTTGAAGAAACTCAATCTATTGATGAGCCAGAAGTTTCTAATGGATTAGAAAATTTCGAAATTGAAGAAGAAACGCCTGAACTTTTTAATTTAGGCAACGAAGAAAATTCAACAGACGAAACATCAGAGTCCCAAGAAACTGATAATTTGGACGAAGATGATTTAGAGATACCGGCATTTTTAAGAAGACAAAAGAACTAATGGTCTTCAAAAAAATAAATGAATGCCACCATAAAACTTGAAAATGTAAAACATTTTCCAGTTTTGCTAAATGAAGTAATTAGCATAATTTCCCCTCTATATGGTGGCACATTTATTGATTGTACATTTGGACAAGGTGGATATTCAAAAAAAATATTAGAAAATAAGAATAATAAAGTTTTTGCAATTGATAGAGATTGTAATTCAACAAAATTAGTAAATCATTTTAAAAAAAAATATCAGAATAGATTTGAATTTGAAAATAGAAAATTTAGTGAAATTTTAAATATAGAAAAAAACCTAGAAAATCTTAAAGCCATAATTTTTGATTTAGGTTATTCAACAGCTCAAATTAAAGATCCAGAAAAAGGTTTATCTTTTAATGACAAAGGTAAATTAAATATGAAAATGGGTTTGAATAATTTTTCGGCAGACGATGTAGTGAATAAATTAGGACAAAAAGAACTTGCAAAAATATTTAAAGTATTTGGGGAAGAAAATAGTAGCAAAATTATATCTAAAAAAATTATATCATTTAGGAAAAACAAAAAAATTCAAACACAAGATTTGGTTAATATTATTAATTCGGTTAAGAAAAAAAAATATTCAAAAACTCATAATGCAACAAAAGTTTTTCAAGCAATAAGAATTATTGTGAATAATGAAATTAGTGAATTGATTTATGGTTTGATAAATAGTTTTAAGCTTTTGCCAGTCGGTGGTGCAGTTATAATTGTAACTTTTCATTCAATTGAAGATAGGATTGTAAAATTTTTTTTAAAAAATTATTCCGAAAATAAAAATGTTTCAAGATATCTGCCATCAAAGATTGAAAGAAAAAGTTTATTCAAACTGATAGATAAAAAACCCATTACTCCTAGTGAAAAAGAGTTAAAACTTAATCCCCCTTCAAGATCAGCCAAACTTAGATATGGAATTAAACTAAATAATCATTCTGATTTTTCTGAATTTATAAAAAAATTTAATTATTTATTAGAAACTGAAAGATTAGTTCAAGAAATATGAAAAAAATTATTTTTTCAATTATAATAATTGTTTTAATTTTTTTAACTTCAATAATTAAAAATTCAACAAAGAACGTCGATATTAAAATTTTTGATTTAAAAGAAGATATTAGATTGTTAAATGAAAAATATGAAATGGTTTTGCTAGATCATAATTATTTAAGTTCACCAAAAAAATTAAATGAATATCAAAAAAAATATTTTGAAAATGATTTAGTGCCATCAGACATTATAAATATAGGACAAATAGACTTTGGTGAAAATGAAATATTAATTAATAAATCTGGAGAGGTATTTGAAAAATAACAACAAAACAGATTTATTGATCGAAGAATACGATAGTCATTTCTCATATGAAACAAAAAAAACAAACCTAAACATATCTTTTAATAGAATTGCTTTTATTTTTTTTGTTTTTGTAATTGTGTCATTAATTTTTTCTACCAAAGCAATTTTTCTTGGTTCATTGAAAAATAAAATTTCAAATAGAAATTTAATCGATTTTGAATTTAGATCTAGCATTGTTGATAAATATGGAAATATAATTGCAAAAACAATCATTACTCATAATGTGGGAATAGATCCTAAATTAGTTATAGATAAAAAAAAGTTATTAATTAATTTAAAATTAATTTTCCCTGAAAAAAAAAATATTGAATTCAAAAAGATTGAAGAAAAATTAAATGGTAAAAAGTTTTTTTATATTCAAAAAAAAATAAACCAAGATCAACTAGATCAATTAATTTTATTAGGAGATAAATCAATAATCCCTGAGCAAAAAATTTCCAGGATTTATCCTCATGAAAGTTTATTTAGTCATATAATTGGTCAGATAGATGATAATAATAATGGAATATCTGGCATTGAAAAATCATTTGATAAAGAATTAAAAAAAAATTTTTTACCCTTAAAACTTACTTTGGATACAGATATTCAGTATCTTATAAGAGAAGAGCTAAAAAAATATGATGAAATTTTTCAAAATTTAGGAAGTGCTGCAATATTGATGGATATAAATTCTGGAGATATAATTTCTTTAGTATCACTTCCTGATTTTAATTTAAATAAAAGAGAAGAAATTTCAGATATAAATTTTATAAATAGAGCGACAAAAGGAGTTTATGAATTTGGTTCTGTTTTTAAAACTTTTACATTGGCCGCAGCTTTTGATGAAAAGATTATTGAACCACAAACAGAATTTGTTGATTTACCAAAATCTTTAACTTGTGCTGGATTTCCAATAAGAGAATACGACAATAAGATACCTTCAAATTTGACAGCTGAACAAATTTTGGTTCGATCTGGAAACATAGGTTCAGTCAGAATTGGTCAAAAAGTAGGAGAAGAAAAATTTAAATTATTCTTATCAAAAATTGGTGTCTTAGATGAGATTAATTTTGACATTGAAGAAGTTGGGAAACCAATTAAATTTAATTGGGGAAAATGTCCACTTGCAACAGCTTCTTTTGGTCATGGTATTACAACAACACTACTTCAGTTAGCTAAAGCTTATGCAATAATTACTAATGGTGGATATAAAATTAATCCAACTACAATTGTAAAAATTAGAAATTTAAATAATAAAAAAAAAATTTTAAATCATGATGTATCTAAAAAAATTTTGCCTATTTTAAGGAAGATTGTAACAACAAAAGAAGGAACCGCTTCCTTGGCCAATGTCAATGGCTATGAAATTGGGGGAAAAACTGGTACCGCTCAAAAAAGTATAGCTGGCAGTTATTCAAAAAAAAAAATAAATACCTTTGTATCTATATTTCCTACATCTAATCCAAAATTTGTATTAGCAGTAATGCTGGATGAGCCAAAAACAAATAAAGATTATATTTATCATTATAGGGATGGCTCAAATATTAAATATAAAGGTACCCCATTTAATACTGCTGGCTGGACTACAGTTGAGGTTACAGGTCAAATTATAGAAAACATTGGACCTATTTTAGCCACAAAATATTAAGATTTTAAATTTATCAAATGTACAT
>CAZAGV010000069.1:0-5282 GCA_964484975.1 uncultured Candidatus Pelagibacter sp. | reverse complement strand
GCTAATAAAGTCTTCCCACATCCAGTAGGTCCTAATAATAAAATATTTGATTTTGCAAGTTCTACTGATTTGCTAGCTTTGTTTTCATAATTAAGTCTTTTGTAATGATTGTGAACTGCAACAGATAGAACTTTTTTAGCATAATTTTGACCAATTACATAATCATCAAGTACTTTACAGATTTCTTTAGGTGATGGTAATCCATCTTGATGCTTTACAAAAGTATCTTTGTTTTCTTCTTTAATAATATCCATGCACAGTTCTACACACTCATCACAAATAAAAACTGTAGGACCAGCAATTAGTTTTCTAACTTCATGTTGGCTTTTGCCGCAGAATGAACAGTAAAGAATATTTTTGTTATTTGTACTCATAATTTTTATTTCGAATCAATTGCATCACTCTATTACATTTGACTCGTTCTAATCAAGTATAGGTTGTGGAAAAACTATATGTGGTAAATTATTGTCTATTAACCACTACTTTATCTATAAGACCAAAATCTTTTGCATTATCTGGAGTCATAAAATTATCTCTTTCAAGAGCAGACTTTATTTCATCAACAGATTTATTTGTATGTTTTGAATAAATTTCATTTAATCTTTTTTTTAAAGATAACACCTCATTAGCATGGATTTCTATATCGGTTGCTTGGCCTTGAAAACCTGCTGAAGGCTGATGAACCATTATTCTTGAATTTGGGAGAGAAAATCTTTTTCCTTTAGTTCCAGATGCCAATAAAAAAGAACCCATGCTAGCTGCTTGTCCAATGCATAAAGTTGAAACATCTGGTTTTATATATTGTATTGTATCGTAAATTCCTAAACCTGCTGTTACTAACCCACCTGGGCTATTTATATAAAGAGAAATTTCTTTTTTGGGATCTTCAGATTCTAAAAATAAAAGTTGTGCAGTAACTAACGATGCAACATTATCATTAATTGGTCCAACTACAAAAACTATTCTCTCTTTTAATAATCGTGAGTAAATATCATAAGCTCTTTCACCTCTGCTCGATTGCTCAACAACCATAGGGATAAGAGTATTAAGGTGTTCAGGTATTTTATTCATAAGTTGATTCGTTATACTTATACAACTTGTGATTACTTTTTGCTAACTTTTTTTACTTTTGGTGTTTTCTTTGCTGTAGTTTTTGTTTTTTTAGCACCTAATATTTTTTGAGATGAAGCGCTTTTTTTATCAAAAGAATGATCGAGGTCATGATTATGCTCATGATCATTTGCATGTTGTTCATTCATATGCTTATCATTTTCTTCTTTTAAAAGTTTTTCAGCTTGTTCTTTGGTAATTTCTTTTAAATTTGATTTAGCTTTTAACTTAATTTCTTTTAAAATTTTTTCTTCATATAGTTGGCCTCTCAGGTTTCCTAAAACAGAAGGATTATTTTTGTAATATTCTTGTAACATTTTTTCTTGGCCTGGCATCATTCTAAGTTGCTTTTGTATTTCAGTTTGCATTTCTTGTTCACTAACATTTATTTTATTTTGTTCGCCAAATTCATTTAATATCAATCCTGTTTTAATTCTTTTAATGGCTTTTTTTTCTAAATCTTTTTTATTTTTATTTAATTCATCATTTTTCATTCCTTGCGAAAGAATTTTAATTTCTTGTTCTTTTAAATTTTCAGGTATTTCATCCAATTTAATTTTATCTATTTGATCTAGCAATTGTCTATTACTTAAAGCGTCTAGTGAATTTTTGTATTCATCATTAATCTGTTTAGTAATTAATTCTTTTAAATTGTTTAAATCTTTTGCACCAAGATTTTTTGCAAAATCATCATCAATTTTTACTTCCTTTGGTTTTTTAACAGCAGTAATTTTACATAAAAACGTAGCTTTCTTTCCTATAAGTTCTTTTTCTGGAAAATTATCTGGTAAATTTACTTCAACTTTAGCTTCTTCATTTTTTCTAACTTTTAATAATTGTTTATCAAAACCTTTGATGAATAAATCTTTTCCTATTTCTAATTGAGTATTTTTACCTTCGTTGCCTTTAAATTCTTTTCCATCAACAGTCGCTTTATAATCAAAAACAACAAGATCTCCTTCATTGGCCACTTTTGCTGGATCTTTCTCTTCAAAATTTTTTTGAGATTTTGCTATTTCTTGAATTCTCTTATCTGTTTCTTTAGCATCTATTTTAACTTTAAACTCATCAAATTTAATATTTTGTAAACCTTTAATATCAATTTTTGGTAATTCAGTTACTGAGATCACATATTCTAAATCCTTATCTTCACCATATGTTTTTAAATCTATTTTAGGTTGTCCCGCAGGTTTTATTTTATTTTCTTGTAGAGCTTTAGTGCTCGTATCTTTCAAAACCTTATCTAAAACTTCACCAAATATTGCTTGGCCAAATTGTTTTTTTAAAATTTCTTTTGGAACTTTTCCTGGTCTAAAACCTTTTAGAGTTACTGTATTTTTAACTTCTTCATATTTTTCATCCATGTATGAAGAAATAGTTTTTTTATCTATAAAAACTTTTAAATCTTTATTTAAGCCTTTTTTATTTTCTACTGTAACTTTCATAAATTTTTTATGGTAGGCGAGAAAGGACTCGAACCTTCACAGCTTGCACTATTGGTTCCTAAGACCAACGCGTCTACCAATTCCGCCACTCGCCCAATTTAAAAGGTTTTATATATTATAGATCTCATTTGTCCAATTAGAATAATAGTGTAAAACATGATAAATATTAAAAAAATGATTGTTTCACCTTGTATAAGTATTTGTAAGACAGACCCGGTAACTGGTTATTGTTATGGTTGTGGAAGAAGTAATGAAGATAAAAAAATGTGGAAAGATGAAAAAACTACGAATGAATGGAAAAAAAACAATCTCTTAGAAATTGAAAGTAGATTAAAAGGTTGGCAATTAGAAAGTTTTAAAGAATCTTATAATCATAAGCTAAAAAGTGGCATTTCGTTATTTAAAAAACAAAATCTGAAATAAAAGAATGACTTTAAATAGTCAATTTATAAATCTAAACAAAAAAATCGTCGAATGTAAAAAATGCAAAAGATTAAAAAAATTTAGAGAAAAAATTGCTAAAAAAAAAAGAAAACAATATATAAATGAAAAATACTGGGGAAAACCAATAACTGGATTTGGTGATTTAAAAGGTAAAATTCTATTAGTTGGTCTAGCGCCAGCTGCGCACGGAGGAAATAGGACTGGTAGAGTATTTACGGGAGATAGATCTGCAGAATTTTTATACAAATGCTTGCATAAAGCTAAAATATCTAATCAATCAACTTCAGAAAATAAAAATGATGGTTTAAGACTTTACAATTCATATATCACAACTGCTTTAAAGTGTGTGCCACCTGGAGATAAGCCTACTTTTGTAGAACTTAGAACCTGTTTCAAATATTTTAAAGAAGAAATAGATTTACTTAAAAATGTTAAAATTATTATTGCTTTAGGTAAAATAGCCTTTGATGCTTGCATTCAATTTTATAAAGAAACTTATTTTTTGAAAAATAAAAATTTCATATTTGGCCATGGAACAAAATATCAATTACCAGATAAAAAAATATTAATTGGATGTTATCATCCAAGTCCAAGAAATGTTAATACTGGCAGAATTGATGAAAAAAAAATGACATCTTTATTTAAAAAAGTTTTGAAACTAACTTGATAAATAATCTTTAAATTTATTTTTTAATATTTCAGGAATTTTAATTGGTCTTCCTTGTTCATTGACAATAACAAGATGAACTTCAGCTTCAGATATTATATCGTTATCTCTTTTAACAATTTGTTTCATAATAAAAGATGTTTTGGTCATAACTTTAATTATCGAAACAATTTTAAGATTGTCTTCAAATTTTGCTGGCTTTAAATACTTAATATTACATGATTTAACAATAATTAAAGCTCTGTACTCTTCTAGTAATTTTTTATTGCTCAAGCCTAATGAATAAATTGCCTCAGATCTGGCTCTTTCTAAAAATTTTAAATAATTAGCATAGTAAACCACTCCTCCTGAGTCGGTGTCTTCATAATATACTTTCACATTGTGGAAAAATTCTTTGATCATAATTTTATGATATCAAAAGTCTTGATTATTTAATAGTAATGTAAATTAATGAAAGTTTATATAATTTGGTTAATTGGAGTAATTCTTTGGAACTTTGGTTATCCATTAGCAAAACCTATAGAAGATGTTTTGGCTGCAATAATTCTTTCTTTTATAAGTATTGGTCTAAAAAAATATCTCAAACTTTAGCTAATTAGAAGAAAAATATATATTTTGATAATATGCAATAGAACTTAGTTTAGAATTATCTGTATCAGACATTATAGCAACACCATTAATTTCGTCTAAATCTAAATTATGAAATTTTTTGAAATGATCTCTCACATTTACTTTTACAGTTACCCATTCATTTAAATTTTCTTTTGTTGTTGATAAAACATAGTCTATTGATTTTTTGGTAAATGGACTTGGATGATAAGTGTTTACATCATTGTTGCTAGAAAAAACATAATTCATAGCTCTATTTGAAAGTGGTGTAGCTCCAGTTTTTTTTACCACAAATACTCTAGCTGCATAATCGTGGCCTTTTTTGCTGTTTTCGTTTATGCCAGGTAAGTCTTTTTCAATTTTCCAAGTAATGTTAAGAAAAGGTGTTTCGTTTAAATTGATCTTAATCTCTTTACCTAATCCAGAAGCAGAATTATTTGCTTCGGAACGAATGAATTTGCCATTTTCATTACTTCCTAAGGAATACTGCGTCTTTGAATCAGCTCCTCTTACTTTTCTAACCTTTAATGTAGATAATTCATCTTCAGTAAATTCAAATACATTTACACTCTCTGCTAAAGCTGTATTAAAAAATGATAAAAAAATTATTAAAATGTAGTTAAAAATTTTTAACATAAGTTTTTAAGAATTTAATAAGTAGACCTTCCACCACTAATATCAAAAACAGCTGCAGTTGAAAAAGAGTTTTCTTCAGATGAAAGCCAACATACCATAGATGTAAGTTCATCTAACTCTAAAAAACGTCCTCTGGGTACTTTTGAAAGCATCCATTCAACATGTTCTTTTGACATTTGATCTAAGATTTTTGTTTTTGCTCCAGCTGGTGTAATAGCATTTACAGCTATATTATATTTTGCCAATTCTTTTCCTAATGATTTGGTAAGACCTATAACTCCAGCTTTTGCAGAACTATATGCACTTGCATTTGCATTGCCATCTTTACCTGCAACAGAGGCTATATTTACAATTCTTCCATAATTATTTTT
>CAZAGV010000068.1:0-5660 GCA_964484975.1 uncultured Candidatus Pelagibacter sp. | reverse complement strand
ATTATTTAAATAAGAATCAAAAGCTATTAACTATATTTAGAGGAATAAATTTAGAATATTTTGATTCAAAAAAAAAAAAATTTGATGCCGAAAAAAAATTAATGAATGAATGGCAAATAGATAAGACCTTAAGTTTTTATCAGAAAAAAATTATTCTTTTTCCAGGAAGATTAACTTCTTGGAAAGGTCACGAAATGTTTATTGAATCTTTAAATATTTTTAAACAGAAAAATCCTGAAAAATTATTTTTTGCAATTATTTTAGGAAGTGACCAAGGAAGGAAAATATATAAAAAAAAAATTCAAAGACTTGTTGAACAATATAGATTAATTCAAGATATATTATTTATTGATAATTGTAAAAAAATGCCTTTGGCTTACAAAATTTCAAATATTGTTACAAATTGTTCTATAGAACCAGAAGCTTTTGGAAGAGTAGCAGTAGAGGCACAAGCAATGGAAAAAGTAATAGTTGCAAGTGATATTGGCGGATCAAAAGAAACAATAATTGATAATAAAACTGGTTTTTTATTTAAAGTGGGAGATGCAAATGCATTAAGTGATAAATTGGCTCATATATTTGAATTAGATGAAACAACGTTGAAATCTATGGGTATTGAGGGTAGAAAAAATGTAATTAAAAAATTTAATGTTGAAAAAATGTGTTTTTCTACCTATTCAGAATATATAAAATTAATATCATAAATGCCTAATATTAAATTACCAGATGGAAATACAATTAGTTTTGAAAAAAAAGTTACTGGATTACAAATAGCAGAGAAGATTAGTAAATCGCTCTCAAAACAAGCTTTAGTCATTAGTGTTGATGGAAATTTAAAAGATTTAAATTATGAAATAGATAAAGATTGTTCTGTTAAAATTCATACAGCAAAAGATAAAGAAGGACTAGAAACAATAAGACATGATACAGCTCATATTTTAGCAATGGCTGTACAGGAACTTTTTCCTGGTACTCAAGTCACAATAGGACCAGTAATTGACAATGGATTTTATTATGACTTTGCAAGAAAAAGACCATTTACAGAAGAAGATTTACGAAAAATTGAAAAAAAAATGTTTGAAATTGTAGAGAGAGATGAGCCTACTCATAGAGAAGTTTGGAAGCGTGATAAAGCTGCTGAGCATTTTAAGAAAGCTGGAGAGATTTATAAGGCTGAAATAATTAAAGATATACCAAAAGGCGAAGAGGTTTCGGTTTACTTTCATGGAAAATGGCATGATTTATGTAGGGGCCCTCATTTAATATCTACTGGAAAAATTGGAAAATATTTTAAACTTATGAAAGTTTCAGGAGCTTACTGGAGAGGTGACTCTAAAAATGAAATGCTTCAAAGAATTTATGGAACAAGCTGGTCTACACAGAAAGAATTAGACGATTATTTAAATATGATTGAAGAGGCAGAAAAAAGAGACCATAGAAAATTAGGGAAGGAAATGGATTTATTTCATTTTAGAGAAGAAAGTCCAGGATCAGTTTTTTGGCATGAAAAAGGTTGGAATTTATTTCAGAAATTAATTTCCTACATGAGGTCTAAACAAGACGATGCAGGTTATAAGGAAATAAATACTCCAGAAATATTGGATCGATCATTGTGGGAAAAATCAGGTCATTGGGAAAAATTTAGTACAAATATGTATACCTCCACGACACCAGATGAAAAAGTATTTGCAATTAAACCAATGAATTGTCCTGGTTGCGTTCAAGTTTTTAATCAGGGATTAAAAAGTTATAGGGATTTACCACTTAAAATGTCTGAGTTTGGAAAAGTTCATAGATATGAACCATCAGGAGCCTTACATGGTCTATTAAGAGTTAGAGCTTTCACCCAAGACGATGCACATATATTTTGTTCTGAAGATCAAATTACCGAAGAGTGTTTGAACGTTACTAATTTAATTTTAGAAATTTATAAAGATTTAGGTTTTGAAAATGTAATTTTAAAATATTCAGATAGACCAGATGTACGTGTTGGCGAAGATAATGTTTGGGATAAATCTGAAAAAGCTTTGTTAGAAGCGATTAAAGCCTCTAAACTTGAATACAGTGTCAACAAAGGGGAAGGTGCATTTTATGGACCCAAGATAGAATTTGTATTAAGAGATGCCATTGGAAGAGATTGGCAATGTGGAACACTTCAAGTAGATTTAAATTTGCCTGGAAGGCTTGGTGCATCATTTGTTGACAAAGATGGATCCAAAAAAGTACCTGTTATGTTGCATAGAGCTTTATTTGGATCTTTAGAAAGATTTATAGGGATATTAATTGAAAATTATTGTGGAAAGTTACCTTTTTGGATATCACCACTTCAAACTATGGTAATACCAGTATCTGAGGATTTTGATAACTATGTAAAAGAAGTTAATCAAAAAATAAAAAAAGCAGGAATTAGTTCAGAGGTTGATCTTAAAAATCATAACCTAAACTATAAAATACGAGATCATTCCCTATCAAAAATACCTATTTTGTTAATTTGTGGAAAAAAAGAAGTTGACAGTAATACAGTAACTATTAGAAGATTGGATTCTAATAAACAAGAAAATATGGATTTAGATTTATTTATAAAAATACATTCTGCTTTAAATAAAGTATATTCAAAATAAGTGGCAGTCTTCAAACAAAATTATTTTCAAAGAAGGACTAAAGATAGAGGCCCTAGATCAAATAACAGGATCACATCTCCAGATGTTCAGGTAATATCAAGTGATGGAAATAACTTAGGAATTTTGAATACAACAGAAGCTATAAGAAAAGCCAAAGAAGAAGGTTTGGATTTAATCGAAATTGCGCCAAATACAAAACCACCTGTATGTAAAATAATGGATATGGGTAAGTATAAATATGATGCTCAAAAAAAAGCAAATAAAGCAAAGAAAAAACAAAAAAAAATTGAACTAAAAGAAATAAAACTAAGACCAGTAACAGAAGTTCATGACTATACTTTTAAGATAAAAAATGCACAAAAATTTTTGTCCAAAGGAGATAAAGTAAAATTTACAATAAAATTTAAGGGGAGGGAATTGCAGCACTCACATCTTGGAAATGAACTTATGGATAAAATAAAGCAAGACATGAAAGAAATGGGAAGAGTAGAACTTCAGCCAAAATTTGATGGCAAGCAAATGATTATGGTAATTCAGCCTTTATAGGCAATAATTGATGTTGTAAAATAATATTAATATTTGTATAAGTCCTGACAATTATGCCAAAACTTAAAACTAAAAGCTCAGCTAAAAAAAGATTTAAAATAACAGCAAGGGGCAAAGTAGTAATGCCTCAAGCTAACAAAAGACATGGCATGATAAAAAGATCGAATTCACAAATTAGAAAACAAAGAGGCACAACAATTATGTCAAAACAGGATGGCAAAATTGTTAAATCATATATGCCTTACAGTTTAAGAGGATAAAATGGCAAGAGTTAAAAGAGGTGTAACAAGTCACGCTAAACATAAAAAAGTTCTTAAGGCTGTTAAAGGCCAGTGGGGAAGAAGAAAGAATACTATAAGAGTTGCAAGACAAGCAATGGAAAAGGCTATGCAATATGCCTATAGAGATAGAAGAAATAAAAAAAGGGATTTTAAGTCATTGTGGATACAAAGAATTAACGCAGGAGTAAGAGCCGAAGGGTTAACTTATTCAAAATTTATTAATGGATTAAATAAATCTGGAATAAAAATAGACAGAAAGATTCTAGCAGAAATAGCATATGATAATCCAGAAGCATTCAAAACTATAGTTAAAAAAGCTCAATCTGCTTTAAACTAATCTTCTCTATTGTTTTTCTGAACTTTAGAAATAATCTAGTAAAATGTCAGATATTATAAAAATTAAAGAAGAATATCTAAACAAGCTTAAAGATAATTTAGATCTCAATAATGTTAATCAATTAAAATCCGAGCTGTTTGGCAAGAATGGAAAAATTTCAAATGAATTTAAAAAGATGGGTTCTATTGCAGCGGAAGATAGAAAAAAATTCGCCTCAGATCTAAATTCAATAAAAGATGAACTACAAAGTTTAATTGAAAAAAAAATTCAGGATATTGAAATTAATGAAATAAATTTAAAACTTCAAAATGAACAAGTTGATGTCACCTTACCGGAAAGAAGTTTTAATCGAGGTAAAATACATCCAGTATCTCAAGTCATAGATGAAATATCTTCAATATTTTCTGAAATAGGTTTCAGTGTTCAGGAAGGCCCAGATGTTGAAAATGAGTACAATAATTTCACTGCTTTAAATACACCTGATAATCACCCTGCAAGAGATATGCATGATACATTCTATTTGGATAATAAAAAAGAATTTTTACTTAGAACCCATACATCTCCTGTTCAAGTTAGAACAATGTTGAATGGCAAACCTCCATTTAAAATTATTGCTCCAGGAAGAACTTACAGGTCTGATAGTGATCAAACCCATACACCAATGTTCCATCAAGTAGAAGGTCTTCATATTGATCAAAATATAAATATGGGTCATCTAAAAGGATGCTTAAATTATTTTATAAAAGAATTTTTTGAGGTTGATAAAATTAAAATGAGATTTAGGCCAAGTCATTTTCCTTTTACAGAACCATCTGCTGAAGTTGATATTGGTTATGAGTTAAAGGATGGTAAAATAATTATAGGAGAAGGAGACAAGTGGTTAGAGATTTTAGGATGTGGCATGGTTCATCCAAATGTACTTAAAAATGTTAAAGTAGATCCCTCAAAATTTCAAGGATACGCTTTTGGTATAGGTATAGATAGATTGGCAATGCTCAAATATGGCATTAATGATTTAAGAGCATTTTTTGAAACAGACTATAGATGGTTAAATCATTTTGGATTTGATCCGTTAGATGTGCCGTCAAGCTATAGAGGATTGAGTAGATGAAATTTACGATTGATTGGTTAAAAGAACATTTAGATACAAAATATAATGACAAAAAAATAATTGATAAATTAACTAATATTGGTCTTGAAGTAGAGAGCTTTGAAAGTCAATTATCTGAACAAGATGAATTTGTTATTGCCAAAATTGTAAATGTTGAGCAGCATCCAAATGCTGATAGATTAAGTGTATGTGATGTTGATATAGGGAAAAAAGAAATAATAAAAGTAGTTTGTGGAGCCCCAAATGCAAAAAAAGATCTAATAAGTGTATATGCACCTCCTGGTGCAATAATACCAAAAAATCAAATGAAATTATCTGTAAGTAAAATTAGAGGAGTAACTTCATATGGAATGCTTTGTTCAGAATCAGAATTAAAATTATCAAACGAAAGTGAGGGTATAACTGAATTACCTTCAAACAAATACAATAATCAAATTGGTAAAAAATATTTTAAAAACAATAGTTTAAAAATAATCGATCTTTCAATTACTCCAAATAGAGCTGATTGTCTTGGAGTAAGAGGAGTTGCTAGAGATTTAGCAGCTGCAGGTGCTGGAAAACTTAAAAAATATAATCAGAATAAAAATAAAATATAGGATAATTTACAAAGAAAATTTTTAAAAAAATCCATAATACAGGAGTAGCCGAATTAGAGAATATGGAGCATAAATACTGTCTGAAATTATTGCTAAATCCTCAAATATAACAGATTTTTATCTAGATTTAGAGTAATTCTTTTTTAATTATCTCATAATTATTTATTA
>CAZAGV010000067.1:0-5722 GCA_964484975.1 uncultured Candidatus Pelagibacter sp. | reverse complement strand
TATGAAAACTCAATTAAAAAAATTGGGTTTATCAATTGATTGGGATAGAGAAATTTCAACTTGCTCTGAAGAATATTACAAACATCAACAGATTTTTTTTCTCGAGTTGTATGACAAGGGTCTAGTTTACAAAAAAGAAAATTATGTAAATTGGGACCCAGTAGACGAGACAGTTCTTGCAAATGAACAAGTAATTGATGGCAAAGGATGGAGATCAGGAGCAACAGTTGAGAGAAAAAAATTAAATCAATGGTTTTTTAATATATCAAAATTTTCAGAAGATTTACTGGTGGGTTTGGATAGCCTTAAATCTTGGCCAAATAAAGTAAAAGTAATGCAAAAAAATTGGATTGGAAAATCTTTTGGCTGCGAAATAGATTTTAAAGTAGAAGGAAATTTGCCAATTAAAACAGTCAGATGTTTTACAACAAGACCCGATACATTATTTGGTTTTTCTTTTTTAGCAGTTTCAGTTGACCATCCAATATCAAAACATTTTAAAAATAATCCAAAATTTAATGAATTTAAAAAAGAATGCTCTAAAACAGGAACAACTGAAGAGTCAATTGCTCAAGGAGAAAAAATTGGTTTTAATACTAATTTGATGGCAATTAATCCACTTAATATCAAAGAAAAAGTTCCTATTTATTTTGCAAATTTTGTATTAATGGACTATGGCTTTGGTGCAGTATTTGGTTGTCCCGCTCATGACCAGAGAGATTTGGATTTTGCTTTAAAATATAATTTACCAGTAAAAACTGTTGTAAGACCATTAGATAAAGATGAAAAATATAGAGTAAAAAAAGAAGCATATACTGGTCCTGGAGAGATTATAAATTCTGATTTTTTAAATGGACTTAAAGCTCCTGAAGAATCAATAATTAAAACTATTGAAATACTAGAAAAAAAAAAATTAGGAAATAAAAAAATTAATTTTAGATTGAAAGACTGGGGTGTATCTAGACAAAGATACTGGGGCTGCCCAATTCCAATTGCTTACGACAAAAATGGAAATGTAATAAAAATTCCTAACGAACAACTACCAGTTAAACTTCCAGAAAATATTAATTTGAATAATAAAGGAAACCCACTTGATAATGTAAAGTCATGGAAAAATATTAAGATTAAAGGAATAGATTGTTTTAGAGAAACTGACACATTAGATACATTTGTGGACTCATCATGGTATTTTTTAAGGTTCTGTTCACCTAAAAATAATTATTATGGCTACGATTTAGATGAAATAAATTATTGGATGCCGGTTGATCAATATATTGGGGGCGTTGAACATGCTATATTGCACTTGTTGTATTCAAGATTTTTTATGAGAGCAATAAACTATAAAAGTGACAAATTTAAAATTACCGAGCCATTTGAGGGTTTATTTACACAAGGAATGGTTTGCCACGAAACATATAAAGATGAAAATAATAACTGGTTAAGTCCTGAAGAAGTTGAAAGTAAAGATGGAAAAAATTTTTATATTAAAAATTATCCAAATAAAAAAGCATTTGTTGGATCATCTGAATCAATGTCTAAATCAAAAAAAAATACAATTGACCCAGAAGACATCATTGACAACTTTGGCGCTGATGCTGTAAGGCTTTTTATATTATCTGACAGTCCTCCTGAAAAAGATGTTCAATGGTCAGAGCAAGGTATGGTTGCATCATATAAATTTATGCAAAAATTATGGATATTACACCAAAAGTTTAAAACTAAAATTCAAGAAGATTCAACTGATGAAAATAATGAAATTTCAATATTTACAAATCAAATGATTGAAAAGATAAATTATAATTTAGAAAAATTTCACTACAATGTAATTATAGCAAATTTATATGAAGCTTATAATTTTTTTAATCAAAAATTAAATAATAGTGTTAATAAAAATACACTTTTAGATAGTTATACTAAATTTTTATCAATAATTTCTCCAGTAATTCCTCATTTCGCATCTGAATGTTTGGCAGATCTTAAATTAAATCCTTTTCAAAAATGGCCAGAAGTTGATAGAAATTTAATAAAAAATGAGACTATTAAATATGTTATTCAAATTAATGGAAAAAAAAGAGCTACTATTGAGTGTATGAAGGATATATCTGAGAAAGAATTAATGAAAGAAATTATTAATAACGTAAGTACAAAAAAAATTATTAAAAATAAAAAAATAAATAAATGTTTTTTTGTTAAAAACAGACTTATAAATATCTTGGTTTCATGATTAAAAAAAATTTAATAAAAATTTTAATATTGCTATTTTTTATACCTAGCTGTGGATATAGTCCAATTTTTTCAAATAAAAATTCTAATTTTGCAATTTATGAATTAAGCGTAAGTGGTAATGGACAATTGAATAAAATAATAAATAGTAAATTAAATAATTATAAAGGTTCTGACAGTCAGAAAAAGTTTTCTTTAACAATTGAGACCAATTTAAACAAAGAAGTTGCATCAAAAGATTCGAAGGGTAATCCTAAAACTTATTATATAAATTTAGAGACAAATATTTTAATTAAAGATTTGAACGGTAATATTAGAAATAAATCATTTTCTAAATCAGTTAATTACAATAATAGAAGTAATAAATCAGAGTTGAAAAAATATGAAAATGAAACTTCAAAAAATCTTGCAGAAAAAATATCTGATGAAATAATAATTTATTTACAATCAATCTAAAACTTAAAAATGATAATTAAAGCTTATGAGCATCAAAAAATTAAAAAAATAAAAAACAATATTTTTCTATTTTATGGTGAAAATGATGGTTATAAAAACCATGTAATTAAAGACATTTTTATTGATAATTATAAAGGAAATATAGAGCGTTTTGATGAAAGTGAAATATTAAATAATTTTGAAAATTTTATATCAAGCCTAATTAATAAATCTTTTTTTGATGAATTAAAATTAATTCTAATATCAAGAGTTAGTGAAAAAATAATTAAATTAGTTGATGAATTATTAGAGAGAAAAATAAATGATGTAACTGTTGTTTTAAATTCAAGTAATTTAGAAAAAAAATCAAAACTAAGATCAATATTTGAAAAAGATAAAAATTTAATTTGTATACCTTTTTATAAAGACGATAATAGAACTCTTATGCAGCTTGCAAACAATTTTTTTAAAAATAACAAAATATCAATCTCACAAGAAATAATTAATTTAATTGTAGAACGTAGCAGTGGAGACAGAATAAACTTAAATAATGAATTAAATAAAATATCTCTTTTTTTATTAAATAAAGAAAAAATTAATATTAACGAAGTTATAAAGCTAACAAATTTAGCAGAAAATTATAGCATTTCAGAACTTGCGGATAATTGTTTGTCAAAAAATATTAATAAAATTAATAAAATTTTTAATGAAAATGTTTTTTCTGTTGATGACTGCATATTAATTATTAGAACTTTACTTGCAAAATCTAAAAGACTTTTAGAGATTAAAAAAATTAATAGTTCAAATAAAAATATAGAACAAATAATTTCAAATTATAAACCACCTATTTTTTGGAAGGACAAAGAAATTGTTAAAAATCAAGCTTCTAAATGGAGCCGAAAAGATGCAGAAAAATTAATTTATAAAATACATAATATTGAATTAATGGTTAAAAAAAATTACTATAGTTCTTTAAATATTGTTTCGGATTTTATTCTTAATGTCGCAAAATAATTAATAATTTGCTTTGATAACCATTATTAATCTGTTTAATTGGTCTAAATTCTTATATTCAAAAGTTAACTGTCCAGTATTATTTTTCTTATTCCTAATGAAAACTTTAATTCCAGTTTTTTCTTCCATGCTAGATTCTAGACTTGTAAGATTTGGATTTTTGATTGCCTTATTTTTACCTTTATAATCTTTCAAAGTTCTAATTAAATTTTCTGCTTGTCTTACTGACAATTTTTTTTCTATAATCTTCTTTGCTAAAAAATGTGCATTATCAAGTCCCACAAGTACTTTCGCATGACCTTGCGAAATTTTATTTTGTTCAATAAGCAAAATAACTTCACCTGGAAGTGAGAGCAATCTTAGACAGTTTGATACATGAGCTCTACTCTTTCCTATAAACTTTGATACTTTCTCCTGATCATAATTAAACTCATCAATCAATTTTTTATAGCCTTCGGCTTCCTCTATTGGATTTAAATCGCTTCTCTGTACGTTTTCGACAATTGCAAATTCTAATGATTTTAAGTTATCTGCTTCAATTTCAACAACTGGAACTTCATGAAGTCCTGCGCTTTGCGCTGCTTGCCATCTTCTTTCTCCTGCAATTATTTCAAATTTATCACTTTGTTCAGTAGACTTTCTAACTATAATTGGCTGTATAATTCCCCTCTCTTTAATAGAGTTTTTAAGCTCTTCCATTTTTTCTTTATCAAAATTTTTTCTTGGCTGAAATTTATTTTTTATAATTGAACTTATTGATATTTTATTTTTTATTGGTCTTGAATCTACATCGCCAATTAACGAAGATAGTCCTCTACCTAGTCCTTTTTTAGTTTTAAATGGGTTCATCATGCGGCACTCTCCACAAGTTTATCTTGATTTAAAAATTCATCTGTAAAAGTAAAATATGATTTGCTACCTGGACAAGCTTTATCGTAAAGTAGTACCGGAACTCCATGAGATGGTGCTTCTGACAGTCTTACATTTCTGGGTACTATTGTTTGATAAACTTTTTCTTTGAAATAGTTTCTAGCTTCTTGTTCCACCTCACCAGATAACTTATTTCTCTTATCATACATCGTGAGAAGGATCCCTCGTATATTGAGAGATGAATTTAAGTTGGATTTAATCCTCTCGATTGTTTTCATCAGTTGAGTAAGTCCTTCAAGAGCAAAAAATTCCGCCTGTAGCGGAACAACAAGCTCATTGGAAGCAACCAATGCCATAATTGTTAGAAGACTCAGGGACGGAGGACAGTCAATTAGTATATAATCATAAGACGCCTCAGAATCATTTAAAATAGCGGCTAATTCGTCTTTCAATTTAAAGGCCCTTCGGCTATCTCCAGCTGTCTCAACTTCTAAGCCTGAGAGATCTACATTGGAAGTGACCAAATTTAGATTTTCAAACTTAGTTGATTGAATAACTTCTGAAATTTTTTTGTTTCCATTAAGCACACTATAAATTGTTAGTTCAGAATTTTCTGTATTGGATAGTCCAAGACCTGTTGTAGCATTTCCTTGTGGGTCAAGATCAATTACTAATATTTTTTTTCCTTTCATAGTCAAACCTGCTGCTAAATTAATTACGGTAGTAGTTTTTCCTACCCCACCTTTCTGATTAATTACTGAAATAATTTTTTTATTCATTTTTTTTGTAAGTTCGAAATCTTTATTACTAATGACTCATTGCTTGTTAAACTTTTTTTTTCTTCGTAATCAAATTTCCATTTCTTTGATGCCTCCTTTAAAATTTCTTTTCCACTTTTTCCTAAAAATAAAATTATGTATTTAAATTTTTTAAAATTCTTCAATGCAATTTCAAAAATAACTGGCAAAGGTTTGAATGCTCTTGAAATTATAGTGTCTGTTTGTAAATTTTTTTCCTCGAAAATATTTTTTTGATTAATTTCTGTATTTAATTTAAATTTTTTTGAAATTTCTTTTATGAAATTACTTTTGTGATAGCTTTTTTCATAGAAAATCATTTTAAATTGTGGTTTTTTGGGTTTCATTAAAATAGCTATTACTATACCAGGTAAACCGGCTCC
>CAZAGV010000066.1:0-5829 GCA_964484975.1 uncultured Candidatus Pelagibacter sp. | reverse complement strand
TTTTCATTAGTTATAAATTGATTCTATTTTTGGCATTAATGTTAACAATTCTTTTGTGTATTCATGTGATGGATTTTTAAACAACTCTTCAGTTTTTGAAATCTCGCAAAGCTTTCCATTCTTTAATACTGCTATTCGATCACACATTTGTCTTACCACTGGTAAATCATGGCTAATGAATAAGATTGTCAAATTTAATTGCTCTTGTAAATCTTTTAATAAATTTAATATTTGCGCTTGAATACTCACATCTAACGCGGAAGTTGGTTCATCACAAACAAGTAATCTTGGTTGAGTTGCAAGAGCTCTTGCAATTGATATCCTTTGTCTTTGACCACCAGAAAATTCATGAGGATATCGTTCAGCTGATTGTTGAGTTAACTCAACTGACTCTAATAAATCGTAAATATAACTATCTAAATCTTTAGAACTTATTGAAGGATTGTGAAGTTTAATAGGTTCTGAAACTATATCTTTAACTTTTAATCTTCCATTTAATGATGAATAGGGATCTTGAAATATCATTTGAATTTGTTTTCTAAACTTCATCATTTCTTTATTACTCTTAATTTTTGTTATGCAAACATTGTCAAAATCAATATCTCCAGCACTTGGGCTATATAAATTAACAATCATTTTTGCTATTGTTGATTTACCGCTACCACTTTCACCAACTAACCCAAAAGACTCACCTTCTTTAATGTTAAATGATACATCGTCTACAGCCATTACAGAGTTTTTAGTACTTTCTGTAAAAAAACTATCATCAAAAGTTTTGCTTAAATTTTTAACTTTAACTAAATCTTGATCAATAATTTCTTTTTTTGTCCATCTGTTTAAAATTTTGATATTAGTTTCGCCTTGGTTCTTATTTTCTTTTTCAATTATTTTAAATCTATCTATTTTTTTATTTGTAGGAGGAACTGAACTTACGAGTGCTTTTGTATAAATCTCTTTAGGTTTAGTTAGTATTTCTTTCGTTGGTCCTATTTCTACAAGATCTCCATTTTTCATTACAGCTACTCTGCTTGTTGTCTCAGATATGACGCCCATGTCATGAGTAATTAATATTACTGCTAAATTCCTCTCTTTAGTTAATCTTTTAATTAAATCTAAAATTTGAGATTGTATTGAAACATCTAGAGCAGTAGTTGGTTCATCAGCTATAAGAAGTTCAGGTTCACAGCAAAGGGCTAAAGAAATAACAACTCTTTGTCTCATTCCTCCTGAAAATTGATGAGGGTAATTGTCAAATCTTGTTTCAGCATCTTTTATTCCTACTTCTTTTAATAAGTTAATAGCTCTATTTTTTGCTTCTTCTGTACTTAATTTTAGATGAGTTTGAATTGTTTCAATTAATTGTTCTCCTATTGTAAGTATAGGATTTAAAGATGTTTGAGGATCTTGGAAAATAAGACCTATTTTTTTTCCTCTTAATTTAAGAATATTTTCAGGATTTTCATAAATGTCTGTTCCATCTAGTATTATTGACCCACCAGATACTTTTCCTGGTTCGTCTATAAGATTTATGATTGCATTACCAACTGTGCTTTTTCCTGACCCAGATTCTCCTACCAAACCAAGTATTTCACCTTTTTCAACGTTTATATTTACTTCCTTTGCTGCGTAAATTGTTTCTCTTCGCATTTCATAGTTAACACTTAAATTATTTATTTTTAAAAATGTCATTAATTTAGTTTTGGATTAAGAGTATCTCTCATCCAATCTCCTAAAAGGTTAATGGAAAATGCTAATATAACTAAAAATATTGCAGGAAAAAATGTAATCCACCATTCACCTGAAAATAAAAAATCATTTCCAAGTCTAATCAATGTTCCTAATGAAGGTGTTGTTGGCGGAACGCCTACTCCCAGGAAACTTAGTGTAGCTTCTGCTATTATTGCAAGTGCTAACCCTATTGTTCCAATTACTAGAACTGGTCTTAAAATATTTGGCAAAATGTGTTTAAACATAATAATTACATTTGAAACTCCAATGATTGTTGAGGCAGAAACATAGTCTTTATTTTTTTCAACCAACGTGGCAGCTCTTGACACTCTTGCAAACTGGGGCCACTCGGAAATACCAATTGCAAAAATTAAAACGTAAATTGCCATTTCATCATGTAATTCTCTTGAAATAATTCCACGTGCAATTCCATCGACTAAAAGAGCCATTAAAATACTTGGTACAGTTAACTGTACATCTGTTAATCTCATAACAATCATTTCATATTTTCCACCAAAATATCCTGCGCTTAACCCCAATCCTACTCCTAAGACTAAAGCAAATATAACCGCTGAAAAACCTACGATTAAAGAAATTCGTGACCCATAAAGAATTGTCGCTAACATATCTCTACCTTGGCCGTCAGTTCCTAAAATAAATTTAGCAAGACCATCTTCGGTCCATGAAGGTGGAGTAAATGCATCCATTAAAGATAGTGATGAAGGATCAAATGGATTATATGGTGTTACGAATTCAACAAAAAAAGAACAAAAGAAAATTATAATTAATATAAAAGTAGAAAGTATAGCTGTAGGTGATTTTATAAAACTAAAGTAAACATCGCTGTCTTTAATTCTATTAAATAATGTTAAATTTTTACTATCCACTTACTGCCTCCGCTTTAACTCTAATTCTTGGGTCAATGAAGTAATATAAGATATCTACAATAAAATTTATCATTACAAAAACAAATGCTATAAAAACTAAGTATGCAGACATAATTGGTATATCTACAAATTGAACAGCCTGAATGAATAAAAATCCCATACCAGGCCATTGAAAAACAGTTTCTGTAATTATTGAAAAGGCAATTAAAGTACCGATGTTTATTCCTGCAATTGTAATTACAGGTATCAATCCGTTTTTTAATGCATGCTTATAATGAATACTTTTTTCATTTATGCCTCTTGCTCTTGCAAATTTAATATAGTCAGTTTGCAATATTTCCATCATCTCGGCACGTACAAGTCTAATAATATAAGTCATTTGAAAAAGACTAAGAGTTATGGAAGGAAGAATTATAGCTTTTAGTCCAGATAAAGTTAAAAAACCTGTGGTCCAATAACCAAGACTAACAACTTCACCTCTGCCAAAAGAAGGTAATACTCCTAAAATTACTGCAAATAAATAGATAAATAATATACCTATTACAAATGTGGGGAGTGAGACGCCCAGTAAAGAAATAGCTAATATTAGATCACTTAAAAAACCTTTTCTATTTATACCCGTGTAAACACCTAGTAAAGTTCCAGATATTAGTGCAATTAAAGCTGAAACTAAAACAAGCTCAATTGTTGCTGGTAGTCTTTCAGAAATTAATTCTGAAACAGGTCTTCTTAATTGATAAGATATTCCAAACTCACCTTTAGAGGCATTAACTACAAATCTTGAAAACTGAATATGTATAGGGTCTAGTAGTCCTAAAGTTTCTCTAAGTTCTGCTCTTTCTTCATCTGATGTTTCTTCACCAACCATATTATTAATTGGATCTCCTACAAAATTAAATAATGAAAAAGAAACAAAGGCAACGACAAGCATCACCATGGCAGATTGTATCAGACGCTTAAAAAAATACTTAATCAATTTATGAAAATTTTGTTTACAAGCCCTTTTATAAAAAGGGCTTGTAAAAAATTAATTTATCTTACGTTAGAAAAACGGAATAATGGTTCATTATTCGGTCTTATAGGAACATCAACACTTCTTTTTGATGCCCAAGAAATTACTTGGTGGTGTAAAGGTAGATAAGCAATATTATCTCTTACAATTTTCCAAGCTTTTGCTATTGCAGCATTTCTTTTTTCTAGATTAACTTCACCTTCCATTACTCTAATTGCAGCATCAACTTCAGAATCGCTGAAGTTAACTTTGTTCCAGCTTGCGCCAGTCTCGTATAAGTAATGAAATACATAGTGACTATCTAAAGTAGGAACTCCCCAACCTAACATATAAAAGTCTCCTTGGTTGTCTTTAAGTTCCTTAAAGTGTTTGCTTTTAGTTTGAGCAAATAAACTTACATTAACACCGATTTTTCCTAACATTCCAACAACAGCTGTACAAATTGCTTCATCGTTTACATATCTGTCATTAGGACATCTAAGTTCAACATCAAAACCATCAGGATAACCCGCATCAGCTAATAACTGTTTTGCAGCATCAACATCATAAGGTAATCTTTCATCAAGTTCTTTGGTGTATCCTGTAACTCCTGGGAAAGTAATTATTCCAGCAGGTTCACTTAAACCTCTCATAACTTTTTTCTTAATAGCTTCTATGTCAATCGCTTGATAAAGAGCCTGTCTAACCTCTTTTTTCTTAAATGGGTTATCGCCAGTATTACCGGTTCTAAGTTGGTCTGCGGCTTGATCCATTCCTAAAAAGATTGTACGCATTTGTGGTGTACTTTGAACTTTGTGATTACCAGAAGCTCTTATACGGTCTAAGTCTTGAACTGGAGCATCTGTTACAACATCTAACTCACCAGACAACAATGCAGCAACTCTAGTAGCGGCATTCTTAATTGGAAGTAAGTGTATCTCAGTTATATTGTGTTCAACTTCACCCCACCATTTACTATTCTTTTTAAAAACAGTTTTTGTATTAGGCTCTCTTAAAGTAATTTTAAATGGACCAGTTCCCAATGAATTGGTTGCAGAAAATGTTTCTTGTCCTGCATCCCAGTTTTGTGGAGCCAGTGCAAAATTTTTTTCGCACCATTTTTTAGACATTACGAATATATTTGACAATTGGTTCAAAAGAATTGGATTTGGTTCTCTTGTTTGAATTTCAACTGTATAATCACCAGTTGCTTTTACTGATGTAATAGTACTTATATATTCTTTAAAGTCTGATGTACGTTGTTGAGCTCTTAAGATACTAAATACAACATCTTCGGATGTCATAGGTGTTCCATCGCTAAACTTCACATCTTTCCTAAGATTAAATTTCCAAGTCTTAGGTGTTGTAGCTTCCCAGCTTTCCGCCAGTTGCGGTCCAATAGACATATCTAAGCCTCTTGTAACTAAAGCTTCATAAACTTGTCTTGATACCATTGTTGTTGGTCCTTCATTTTGCGCATGTGGATCAAGTGTTAAACTATCACCTTGCATTGACCATTTAATTGTTTTTGCAAATGATTGTGTTGTTGCAAAAACAAATAATATTGCTATCAAAAATTTGACCAAATTTTTAGATTTCATTTCCCCTCCTAATTATTTAATTCAAAAATCTAGCTTAATAATAAGGGAAACTAAAGAAGAATTATTGCACCAATTTTTTGAAATTTTCGTACAATATTTTAGAGTATTCGTTCATACTAGGCATATGAATTTGGGAATCTTTATCAAATTTGTCTAATGCGCCTTCTCCCAGTTGTTTTTCTAAAGCAGACTTGTACTCTGGAACACATCCCCACTCACCTACTGTTGTTTTTTTAACTTCTATATGAAATTGAATTCCATAAGCGTGATCTTTATACTTAAATATTTGATATTTTGTTTCCGGTGATGAAGCTATTAAAGTAATGTCGTTATTTTTTTCTAATCCTTGAACTTCATAAGAGTGCCACTGCAGAGATGTAATTTTTTCTGGAAATTTAGAGAATAATAAATCATTTTTTTTATTTTCAGAAAAATTTATATTTAACATTCCAATTTCAGGATTTTTTGATTTTACTACTTTTCCGCCTGTGACCTCTCCTAGTAATTGACATCCCAAACAAAAACCTAAATAAGGTTTTTTTAAAAAAACAACAAATTCATTGATTGCTTTTTTTTCTTCAATTAACCATGGGTAATCTTTTTCCATCCATGTATCCATTGG
>CAZAGV010000065.1:0-5843 GCA_964484975.1 uncultured Candidatus Pelagibacter sp. | reverse complement strand
AAATCTCCAAAAAGAATATCCATCAACATAAGCTGTTTCATCTAATTCTTTAGGAACAGCTGAAATAAATCCTTCTAAAATCCATACAGCCAAAGGAATATTAAATAAACAATGAGATAATGCCACTGCTATGTGAGTATCAAATAGATTTATTGAAGAATAGAATTGAAAAAATGGTAAAGCGAAAACTGCGGGAGGTGCCATTCTATTTGTTAACAACCAAAAAAATAAATGTTTATCTCCTAAAAATTTATATCTTGAAAATGCATAAGCAGCTGGTAAAGCAACAGCGACAGATAAAATTGTATTCATAACAACATAGTAAATTGAATTTAAATAACCCGTATACCATGTGCTGTCCGTGAAAATTGTTATATAATTTTCAAATGTAAATTTTTGTGGCCATAAAGAATAAGTATTAATAATTTCAGTTGTTGTCTTAAAAGACATATTTAACAACCAATAAATTGGTAGCAGTAAAAATAAAATATAAACTGTAGGAACTAACCATTTAAATTTTCTCATTTTTGCTCCTCGTTTCTCATCATTAAATTATAAAAAACCCAACACACTAAAAGAACTATAAAAAAATATATCAATGACATTGCTGCAGCGGGTCCTAAATCGAATTGACCTAGCGCCATTTTTACCAAATCAATTGAAAGAAAAGCTGTTGCATTTCCAGGACCTCCCCCAGTTAAAACAAAAGGTTCGGTATAAATCATAATGCTATCCATAAATCTTAAAAGAATTGCAATAGTTAATACTTTCTTCATTTTTGGTAGTTCAATATATCTAAATATAGCCCACTTGCTTGCACCGTCAATTTCCGCTGCTTGATAGTAAGCGGGCTGAATTGATTGAAGTCCCGCATAAGAAAGCAAAACAACTAAAGAGGTCCAATGCCAAACATCCATTAGAATTGTGGTAAACCACGCATCTCCTATTTGTTGAGTAAAATTATAGTCAAAACCAAGGTCATTAAGGGAATGACCTAAAAAACCAATTTCAGGTAATGCGAATATGTTCCACATAGCCCCGACTACATTCCATGGAATTAATAAGGGCATGGACATTAAAACTAAACAAATTGGAACTCCAATTCCTTTTTTTGGCATAGATAATGCAATAGCAATACCTAGAGGAATTTGTATTAGCAAAATTATTCCTGTAAATAAAAATTGTCTTCCGAGAGCAGCATGAAATCTTTCTGATTTAAGTATTTGTTTAAACCATCTTGTACCTTCCCACATAAAAACATTGTTTCCAAAAGTGTCTTGGAAAGCGTAATTAACAACTGTCATTAAAGGAACGACTGCATTAAAAGCTACCAAAATAAATACTGGTATAACAAAGAACCAAGCTTTTTGATTTATAGTTTTATTCATTATTCAATTATTCTGCTATCTCCATATGCGTAAGTGTATTTTTTATCAAAAGATAAAAATGCACTACCGTTAGGTATTTCTTTAGAAGAATGAGAAAGAATTTTTATCTTTCCACTTTTACATTCTGTATCAACAATTTTGTGTCTTCCCGTATTGCTAACTTTTATAATTTTAACAGGTATTCCATCTTTACCGAAAGAAACGAACTCTGGTCTAATTCCTATTTCGGTTTTAGAAAAATTTAATGTTTGTTTAATTTCGCTGCTAGTAGGTATTTTAATTCCAGCAACTTCAGCTGTTCCGTTTTGAATTTTGCAAGGTATTATATTCATTCCTGGTGAACCTATAAAATAACCTACAAAAGTATGCTTTGGCTTTTCAAATAATTCAACTGGAGTGCCTGTTTGAACAATTTCTCCTTCGTGCATTACAACAACTTGATCTGCAAAGGTTAAAGCTTCTGTTTGGTCATGTGTAACATAAATCATAGTTCTGTTAATTTTCTGATGAAGTTCTTTTAATTTTGAACGAAGTACCCATTTTAAATGTGGATCTATAACTGTTAGAGGTTCGTCAAACATAATTACATTTACATCTGATCGAGCTAAACCTCTTCCTAATGAAATTTTTTGTTTACCATCCGCTGTTAAGCCTGAAGCTCTGTTATAAAGAGTTTTTGTAAGTTCCAACATTTCTGCTATTTCTTTTACTCTTTTATCTATTTCATTCAGAGGTATGCCACGGTTTTTTAATGGAAATGCAAGATTATCATAAACTGTCATTGTGTCATAAATAACTGGAAACTGAAAAATTTGAGCAATATTTCTTTCTACAGGAGTTTTTAAAGTTATATCTTCATTGTTAAAAAAAACTTTTCCTTTGGTTGGGTTTAATAGACCGGAAATTATATTTAATAAAGTAGTTTTGCCACAACCTGAGGGTCCAAGTAATGCGTAAGCTCCTCCATCCTTCCAGTCAATATTAATATTTCTTAATGCCCAATCATCATTTGAATTTTGTTTTTCTAAATAGCTATGACTTAAATCTTTTAATGTTATTTTAGACATAATTTATTAAATTATTATTTTGATCAAAATACATAAATTCATCTACATTCATGTATAGTTTAGCTTCTTGTCCAACATTCATTTGATGAGTTCCATTAGATAATGAAACCCAGTTAGAATTGGAGTTAGTAAAGTGAATTAAACTTTCTGAACCACTAAGCTCTGATATTAAAATTTTTCCCTTTATTTCAACTGAGTTTTTTCCTTCTTTGTAAGTAGTAATATTGTGTGGCCTAATACCTACTTTATAGCTTCCATCTTTTAAATTTATATTTGACGTTTCCCATTTTACATCTTCATTTAGTAGTGAAAATGTACTTCCATTTTTTTTAATATCTGAAATGTTAATTGGAGGATCGCTAAATACACTCGCTGAAGTCAGGTTTGTTGGTTTATTGTAAACTTCAATAGTATTTCCATATTGTATAATTTTTCCTTCCATTAAAGTTGCTGTTTTGCCACCAATTAACAATGCATCAGATGGCTCCGTAGTGGCATAAACAACTATACACTCTCTATTTTCAAAAAGTTTTGGAAGTTCTTCTCTTAGTTCTTCACGTAATTTGAAATCTAAATTTGCTAATGGTTCATCTAATAATATTAAATCTGAATCTTTAACTAAAGCTCTTGCTAAAGCTGTACGTTGTTGTTGACCACCAGATAATTCATTGGGTTTCTTATTTAACATTCCTGATAATTTTAATAATTCAGCAACTTTTCCAACTCTCTCTTTTATTTCATTATCTTTAATTCCTGTAATTTTTAATGGTGAAGCTATATTGTCGTAAATAGTGAAATTTGGATAATTAATAAACTGCTGGTAAACCATAGAAACATTACGTTTCTGAACCTTCATTCCAGTTACATTTTTATCATTGAACCATATTTCGCCTGACGTAGGTTTGTCCAAGCCGGCCATAATTTGCATTAATGTTGTTTTGCCAGCAAGCGTTGAGCCATGTAAAATATTTATTGTGTTTTTTTCTAATTTTAAATTTGTTGTATAAATATGCGTGTCTAAACCAACTTTTTTTTCTATATTTTTTAACTCTAAACTCATATTTTTATTTGATTTTTCTAAACAAAAGAGGGGCAGCTAGTGCCCCTCTTTATTCGATTATTTAATATAACCTAAGTACTTAGTTCCAAGCTTTTTCGTATGGAACTGTTTTTCCTTGAGGTTTTTCATCACGTTTAGCTTTTGGTGATCCTTCAGCTTTTAACCACTTGTCTCCTTCTTCAGGATTCAATCTTGGTCCACATCCACCGTACGTATTATTAGCTTTATCTGCAGCTTCCATACGTGACATAACTAAATCCATCTCTTCTGCAAGACGGTCCATAGCTTGTTGGGGTGTAAATGCACCTGAGTTAACATCACCAATTTGTTGCCACCAAATCTGAGCCAGTTTTGGATAGTCTGGAACGTTAATTCCAGTAGGCGACCACTGAACTCTTCTTGGAGATCTATAAAACTCTACTAATCCACCAAGTTTTGGAGCTCTTTCAGTGAAAGATTTGTGATTAATATCACTGTCTCTGATAATTGTTAAACCAACATGTGATTTTTTTAGAGACACAGTTTTTGATACAACAAACTGAGCATATAACCATGCAGCTTTTCTTCTATCAACTGGAGTAGACTTAAATAAAGTCCAAGATCCAGCATCTTGATAACCAAGCTTCATACCTTCATCCCAATAAGGACCTTTTGGTGATGGTCCCATTCTCCATAAAGGTGTACCGCTATCATCAACTGTATTGTTTCCTGAACTCTTTGGAGCAACCATTGATGCAGTAAAAGCTGTATACCAGAAAATTTGCTGAGCAACGTTTCCTGATGATAAAGCTGGTAACGACTGATAAAAGTCCATCGCCGCAGCACCTGGAGGAGCATAAGCTCTTAACCACTCATCCCATTTTCTAATTGCATAAACTGCTGCTGGACCATTAGCTGCACCACCTCTTGAAACAGATGCACCTGCTGGGTTACATGAACCTTTTTCCATTCTGATTCCCCATTCGTCTACTGGAACACCATTAGGCATACCAACACTTCCAGCGCCTGCCATAGATAGCCATGCGTCAGTCATTCTCCAACCTAAGTCGGGAGCTCTTTTACCGTAGTCCATATGACCATAAACTCTTACGCCATCAATTTCTTTAACATCATTTGTAAAGTATTCTGCGATGTCTTCGTAAGCTGACCAGTTAACAGGAACACCAAGGTCATAACCATATTTAGCTTTAAAACCTTTTTTTATTTCAGGTTTATCAAACCAATCTTTTCTAAACCAGTAAAGGTTAGCAAATTGTTGATCAGGTAACTGATATAAATCACCGTCTGGTCCTGTTGTAAATGACTTACCGATAAAATCATCTACGTCTAGTGTCGGTAAAGTAACATCTTTACCTTCTCCAGCCATCCATTTAGTTAAGTTTACAGCAAGTTGTAGTCTTGCGTGAGTACCAATTAAATCTGAGTCATTAATATAGCCATCATACAAATTTCTACCTGTTTGCATTTGTGTTTGTACAGCTTGAACCACTTCACCTTCACCAAGAATTTGATGATTCACTTTAATACCTGTGATTTCTTCAAATGCTTTAGTTAAAGTTTTTGATTCATAAGTATGAGTTGGAATACCTTCAGATAAAACATTTATCTCCATTCCTACAAATGGTTTAGCAGCATTGATAAACCATTTCATCTCCTTCATCTGTTTTGATTTAGATATAGTAGATGGTTGAAACTCATCATTAACCCACTTCTTAGCTTCTTTTTCTCCAGCAAAACTAAAAGAATTGAAAGTAAGAAGAGCAGCTGAAACAACACTTATTATTGTTTTCACTTTAAGCATTATTTCCCTCTCTGTTAGTTATTATTAAATTTCGATTAAACTAAGAAAAAAAAGTTATGTAAAGTTTTAATATGTTGATCTTCAATTTAAAGTTGAAATTAATTAATTAAAGTTCTTTTTATTGCGGTTGACCACCCTTTTATTAGAGCTTTTCTAAATTTGTTATTTATATTTGGAGAAAATTTTTTGTCTAAGCTCCATTTTTTTGAAATATCATTTAAGGATTTATAAACTCCAATTTTAAGTCCTGCCATAAATGCAGCTCCCAATGCTGTTGTTTCTTGAACTTTTGGCCTTAAAACTTTTACATTAACAATGTTTGATAAGAATTGAGAAAACCAATTATTCATTACCATCCCTCCATCTACTTTTACTATCTTTGGTCTTAAACCATCATGTTTCATAGCTTCAAATAAATCATAAGTTTGATAAGCTACTGATTCTATAACTGCTCTTACAATTTCTTTAGGGCTAGTATCTCTTGTTAATCCACTTAAAACACCTCTTGCATTTGAATTCCAATAAGG
>CAZAGV010000064.1:4576-6108 GCA_964484975.1 uncultured Candidatus Pelagibacter sp. | reverse complement strand
TTAAATATTCTGTAATTAAATGAGTAATTACCTCAGTATCAGTTTGGGATTTAAAAACATGACCTTTTTTAACTAAAAATTTTTTTAGTATTGTTGAATTTTCTATAATTCCATTATGTACAACAGAAACATTTTCTGATGAATGAGGATGAGCATTTAGAGTACTAGGTATTCCATGAGTTGCCCATCTAACATGACCAATGCCAACATTTCCTGACAAATTAGATTTATTTAAATTTTTCTCTAAAGCATCAACTCTTCCTTCACATTTAACTTCATTAATATTTCCATTATGAAGGGTTGCAATTCCTGAAGAATCGTAACCTCTGTATTCAAGTTTTCGTAAAGAGTTTATAATCATAGAAGTTACAGATTTAGTACTTGTTATTCCAACTATTCCACACATTGTTATTTCTTCCTTTTATAATTTTTTACTTCTGTTTGTTTTGATCTTGTAAGCGCTAAAGAATTTTTTTTAACATTTCTTGTTATTACTGAGCCCGCACCTATTGTACTCTTTTCGTTTAAAGTAACTGGTGCAACTAATGAAGAATTTGAACCTACAAAAACTTTATTTTTAATTATTGTTTTGTTTTTATTTTTTCCATCATAATTACAAGTAATTGTGCCAGCTCCAATATTAACAAATTTTCCAATATTAGTATCACCAATATAAGATAAATGATTTACCTTTGAGTTTTTTCCTAAATTGCTTTTTTTTATTTCTACAAAATTTCCAACTCTTGACCCTGATTTTAAAACTGTGCCTGGTCTTAATCTTGCAAAAGGTCCAACGGTTACATTATTTTCAATTTTAACATTTTCTAAATGAGAAAATGATTTTATTTTCGAATTATTTTGTATTTTAACTTTTTCTCCTAGAACGACATATGGTTCTATAGTCACATTTTTTCCAATTTTAGTATCTTTTGAAAAATAAACTGTTTCAGGTGCAAGCATCTTAACACCATTTTTAATAAACTTTTCTCTCAATCGCTCTTGGACTTTTTGTAAATTTGTTTGTTTCATTTGCAATTTTATTTATAGTTAAGTAAATATAATCGTTAATTCACAAATTATTTCTTATTAATACTTTTTAAATGACTCAAAAACTTACCATATTATTTGATTTGGACGGAACCTTGGTTGATACAGCGCCCGATCTTATGAATGCTCATAATTATGTTATGAAAAAATTTGGTTATGAAACCAAATCAACAGATGACATAAGAAAATTAGTGGGTCAAGGCGCTAAATCCTTAATTGGTAGATCTGTTTGGGGTCAAGCAAAAAAAGAATTTGGTCAAGTAGATGACGGAAAAATCAAAAAAGAAATGATAACAGAATTCATAGATTTTTATGGAAAAAATATAGTTAAAGAAAGTAAATTAATTAATGGAGTGTATGATTTTCTAAAATGGTCAAAAGAAAATAAAATTTCAATGGGTGTATGCACTAATAAACAAGAACACCTAGCTGTAGATCTTTTAAAAAAAATTAAAATTTATGATTTTTTTGAATATGTTGCTGGA
>CAZAGV010000064.1:0-4476 GCA_964484975.1 uncultured Candidatus Pelagibacter sp. | reverse complement strand
ATTGCTGGTAGTATTAAAAAACAATAAAAATTGGAGATAAATTGATAACTCATATTGTAAAAGTTTACCCATCAAAAATTGAATTAAGTAAAAAAAATCAGCTTGCATGGAAATTGGCTGAAATATCTAGCGATAATACAAAACTGAATAAAAAATCTATCGAAATGGTTATCAATAGAATTATTGATAATGCTTCAGTTGCAATTGCTTCCTTAAATAGAAAGCCAGTAATTTCTTCAAGAGAAATGGCATTAAGACATCCAAAAAAAAATGGTGCGACATTATTTGGGGTTAATTCAAAAAAAAAATTTGATTGTGAATGGGCTGCGTGGGCTAATGGTACAGCTGTAAGAGAATTAGATTTTCATGATACCTTCCTTGCTGCAGATTATAGTCATCCTGGTGACAACATTCCTCCCCTTTTAGCTGTAGCTCAACAAAAGAAAAAAAGTGGAATGGATTTGTTAAGAGGAATAATTACCGCTTATGAAGTCCAAGTGAATTTAGTTAAAGGAATTTGTTTACATAAACATAAAGTTGATCACATTGCTCACCTTGGGCCAAGTGTAGCAGCAGGCATTGGTGCAATGCTTAGGTTAAACACGAAAATAATTTATCAAGCAATTCAACAAGCGCTTCATACAACAATTTCTACAAGACAATCTAGAAAAGGTGAAATTTCAAGTTGGAAAGCTTATGCACCTGCTCATGCAGGCAAACTTGCAATTGAAGCAGTTGATAGAGTTATGAGAGGTGAAGGAGCACCAAGTCCTATATATGAAGGTGAAGATAGTGTAATTGCTCAAATTCTTGATGGTAAAAAAGCTTTATACAAAGTTCCATTACCAAAAAAGAATGAAGAAAAAAAAGCAATCTTAGAAACTTACACAAAAGAATATTCTGCAGAATACCAAGCCCAAGCACTTATTGATATTGCAAAGAAACTTAACAAAAAAATTCAAAATCTTAATCAAATCAAAAAAATTGATATTTTTACAAGTCATCATACACACTATGTGATTGGAACAGGTGCAAACGATCCTCAAAAAATGGATCCTAAAGCAAGTAGAGAGACTTTAGATCACTCAATAATGTATATATTTGCCGTTGCTTTAGAAGATGCTAATTGGCATCATGTTAACTCATATAAGAAATCCAGAGCCAACAGAAAAAGCACAATTAAGATTTGGAAATCAATCAAAACACATGAAGATAAAAAATGGACTAAAAAATATCATGATCCTAATCCTAAAAATAAATCATTTGGGGCAAAAGTAGTTGTATCGTTAAATAATGGTAAAAAAATTATAGAGCAATTAAATAAAGCTGATGCACATCCATATGGATCAAGACCTTTTGTAAGGAAAAATTATATAAATAAATTTTTAACATTAACAAAAAATATTCTTTCTAAAAAAGAAAGCGATCGTTTTTTAAGAACTGTACAAAATTTAACTAAACTAAAATCAGGTCAATTAAACAAACTTAATATAGAAATTAAAAGTTCTAATTTGAAAAAAAATAGTAAAAAAGGAATTTTTTAGTGCATTTCGTTAAAAAAAAACCAGAAGAAAAAAGAATTGAATTTGATAAAAAATTAAAATCAAAAAAAATTTTAAGGGCTCCTGGGGCTTATAATCCTTTAACTGCAAAAGTAATTGAAGAAATAGGATATGATGCTGTTTATGTTTCTGGAGGAGTTATGTCCAATGATTTAGGATATCCTGATATTGGTTTAACTACTTTAAAAGATGTAAGCAATAGAGCAAATCAAATAGCTAGGATCACAAACTTACCAACAATTGTTGACATTGACACTGGATTTAAATCTTGCAAAGAAACTATTGAGACATTCGAAAAATTTGGAATTACTGGAATTCATATTGAAGATCAAGTATCACAAAAAAGGTGTGGACATCTAGATAATAAAGAAGTCATCACTAAAGATGAAATGATAAAAAAAATTAAAGAATGTGTAAGTTCAAGAAAAGATAAAAATTTTAAAATAATTGCAAGATCAGATGCAAAAAGTGTTGAGGGCATTGATAAGATGATTGATAGATGTAAAAGCTACCTTGATGCAGGAGCAGAAATTATTTTTCCGGAAGCATTACATGATGAAAAAGAATTTGAAAAAGTTAGAAATTCTTTAAATTGTTATCTTTTAGCTAATATGACTGAATTTGGTAAATCAAAATTATTAAACTATAAAGAACTAGAAAATATTGGATATAATATAGTAATTTATCCTGTAACTACACAAAGATTGGCTATGAAAAGTGTGGAAGATGGTTTGCGTGCTATTTTTGATGATGGACATCAAAACAATATTATTGATAAAATGCAAACAAGAAAAAGATTATACGATTTAGTTGAGTACGAAAAATATAACTCTCTAGATGAAAAAATTTATAATTTTAATACGGAAGGTCATGAGTAATGAGCGATGAAATAAAAAAAGGTCTATTAGGAATTGTTGTTGATGAAACAACGGTTTCTCAAGTAATGCCTGATATCAACTCTCTTACTTATAGAGGTTATGCAGTTCAAGATCTTTGTGAAAAATGTAATTTTGAAGAAGTAGCTTATCTTGTTTTAAACGGAGAGCTTCCAAATAAAAAACAATTAAAAAATTTTATTAAAGAAGAGAGATTAGATAGAAAACTTTCAAAAGAGATTTTAAGTGATATTAGAAAAATGCCTAAAAAAGCTCACCCAATGGATGTTGTAAGAACCGCAGTTAGTTTAATGGCACTTGAAGATAAGGAGACTAGAAACAATTCTCCTAAAGCTAACATGAGAAAAGCTATTAGAATATTTGCAAAAACACCTATTGCTTTAGCTGCTTTTTTTAGATCTAGAAAAGGTAAAAAAATTATATCTCCTAAGAAAAATTTATCTTTTTCTGAAAATTTTTTTCATATGTGCTTTGGGAAAGTCCCTAGCAAAGAGATTGTTAAAGCTTTTGATGTTTCGTTAATTCTTTATGCGGAACATAGTTTTAATGTTTCAACATTCACTGCAAGAACTATAACAAGTAGTTTGTCAGATATTCATGGTGCAATAACTGGTGCTATAGCAAGCTTAAAAGGCCCTTTGCATGGAGGGGCCAATGAAGAAGTTATGCATATGATGAATAAAATTAAAAATCCTGAAAAAGCATTAAAATGGATAAATAATGCATTGGATAAAAAAGATATAGTAATGGGCTTTGGGCACAGGGTTTATAAAAAAGGTGATTCAAGAGTTCCAACAATGGAAAAATATTTTAAAAAAGTCGCAACAATTAAAAAAGACAAAAAGTTTATTAAAATTTATGACACTGTTAAAAATGTAATGATTGAAAGAAAAAATATTCACCCAAATGTTGATTATCCGACTGGACCGACTTATCATTTAATGGGTTTTGATACCGATTTTTTTACACCAATTTTTGTAATTTCAAGAATAACTGGATGGTCTGCCCATATCATGGAACAACACACTGCAAATAAATTAATTAGACCTCTTTCTAAATATAGCGGCGCAGATCATAGAAAAGTTATGCTTCTTAACCAAAGATAAAATTAAATATTAACTAAAGGCTTCTGTCCAATTTCCTTGCGTAGACGCTTTTGAATACTCTGTTGCTCTTCCTTCAAAAAAGTTCATGTGTTCAACTGCATTCAACATTGTATCCAACCAAGTTAAAGGGTTTTTATCAATTTCATAAATTGGTTCTAATCCTAATTGAGCAAGTCTTCTATTTCCAATAAATCTTATATAATCTTTAACTTCTTTTGCAGTTAAACCTTCCATTGGTCCCATTTCAAAAGCTAAGTCAATAAAAGCATCTTCATGGTGAACTATAGTTCTGCAAGCTTCGTAAAGTTCTTTTTTTAATTCTGCTGTCCAAATTTCTGGATTTTCTTTTATAAATTCTTTAAATAATCTTATCATAGAATTACAATGTAAAGTTTCATCTCTTACTGACCAAGTAACAATTTGGCCCATGCCCTTCATTTTATTAAATCTAGGAAAATTAAGAAGGATTGCAAAACTTGCAAACAGTTGTAGTCCTTCTGTAAAGGCACTAAACACTGCCACTGTTTTTGCAATATCTTTTTTTGAATTTACATTAAAGCCTTGCATGTAATCATATTTATCTTTCATTTCTTTGTACTTCATGAAAGCTGAATACTCAGACTCTGGCATTCCAATTGTATCAAGTAAGTGAGAGTATGCAGCAATGTGAACTGTTTCCATTGAAGCAAATGCTGTCATCATCATTAAAACTTCTGTTGGTTTAAATACTGTTGTGTAATGTCTTAAATAACAATTTTGAACTTCTACATCCGCTTGAGTAAAAAATCTAAAAATCTGAGTTAATAAATTTTTTTCTGACTGTGATAAATTTTTTTGCCAGTCTCTTACGTCATCACCCAAAGGTACTTCTTCAGGTAACCAATGAATTCTTTGTTGAGTTAACCAAGCATC
>CAZAGV010000063.1:0-6271 GCA_964484975.1 uncultured Candidatus Pelagibacter sp. | reverse complement strand
GGAATTCAAAGAGGAACACATGTGCTTAAAGCACTTTCAATAGGCGCAAAAGCATGTTCGGGAGGAAGACTTTATCTTTATGCTTTAGCAGGAGCTGGCCAAGCAGGTGTTGAAAGAGCATTAAATCAGTACCGCGCAGAAATAGAACGTGATATGAAACTTATGGGATGTAACAAGATAAGTGATTTAAATCGAAACAATTTAAGATTTAGAAAAATATGAAATTAAAAGATTGTCATAATTTTGAAGATTTTAGAAAATTAGCAAAAAAAAAATTACCTTCTCCAATCTTTCACTATATTGACGGTGGAGCAGATGATGAAATTACTTTAAATAGAAATACAAGTTCATTTAATGATTATGATTTGGTTCCAAGTGTTTTAAATGATGTTTCAAATGTAGATATGTCTACTACTGTTTTAGGAGAAAAAATTGATCTTCCATTATTTCCAGCAGCTACCGCTATGCACCGACTTTACCATCATGAAGGAGAAAGAGCGTCAGCAAAGGCTGCAGAAAAAATGGGTACTATTTTTGGTACATCAACTATGGGCACAGTCAGCATTGAAGAAATTGAAAAGGTAAACAAAGGTCCAAAACTTTTTCAGTTATATATTCATAAAGATAGAGGACTTACTGACAATCTATTAGAAAGATGTAAAAAAGCTGGTTTTAGTAGCATGTGTTTAACCGTTGATACTGTAGTGGCAGGCAATAGAGAGAGAGATAGAAGAACAGGATTTACTACTCCTCCAAAGTTAACATTAGGAAGTTTGTTAAGTTTTGCATTACATCCAGGCTGGACAATTAATAATTTAATTCACGAAAAATTTAAATTGGCAAACATTGTTCATATGACTCAAAAAGGAACTAGTATAGATAAATCAGTCATTGATTATATAAATGAACAATTTGATCCAGCTATGAATTGGAAAGATGCAGAGTATTGTGTAAAAAAATGGAATGGACCTTTTGCTTTAAAAGGAGTTATGAGTGTTGAAGATGCAAAGAAAGCAATTGATATTGGTTGTACTGCTATAATGATTTCTAATCATGGTGGAAGACAATTAGATGGTTCAAGAGCACCCTTTGATCAACTTGCAGAAATAGTAGATGCAGTTGGAGATAAAATAGAAGTTATACTTGACGGAGGGGTAAGACGAGGAACTCATGTTCTTAAAGCCTTAAGTTTAGGTGCAAAAGCATGTAGTTTTGGTAAAGGTTATTTATTTGCTTTAGCAGCTGGAGGTCAAAAAGGTGTAGAAAAAATTTTAGAAAATATGAAAACAGAAATTAATCGTGATATGAAATTAATGGGATGCAAAAATGTGGGAGAGCTCAATAGGTCAAAATTAATTCATAGAAAATAATATGAAACTTGCCAAAAATCTTGAAAGACTAGGCACAGAGTCAGCCTTTAAAATTTTAGCTGAAGCAAAAAAATTAGAAGCAGAAGGCAAAAAAATAATTCACTTAAGTTTAGGTCAGCCAGATTTTAAATCACCAAAGCATGTAGTGGATGCAACAAAAAAAGCATTAGATGATGGTCATCACGGATATGTTTTACCAAATGGAACAATTGAGTGTAGAGAGGCAGTTTCTAGAAAAATTAAAAAACTTTACAATGCAGATATAAATCCTGAGCGAGTGATCATCATGCCCGGTGGAAAACCAACTATGTATTATGCAATAACATTATTTGGAGAACCAGGTTCAGAAATAATTTATCCAGATCCAGGATTTCCAATATATGAATCAATGATTAATTATACTGGAGCAAAAGCAGTTTCAATTAATATGCTTGAGAATAAAGATTTTTCAATTAATCCTGAAAAAATACTATCCTTAATTAACGACAATACTCGTCTTTTAATATTAAATAATCCTAATAATCCAACTGGAGCATTTACAGAAAAAAATAAAATAGATGAATTGGCAGAAGGATTAAAAAAATTTCCTAATGTTGCAATTTTAAGTGATGAAATTTATAGCAGACAAATTTATGACGAAAAAAAAATGCCAACTTTTTTTAACTATCCTGAATTATATGATCGACTAATTGTTCTTGATGGATGGAGCAAGGCTTATGCAATGACTGGTTGGAGGTTAGGTTGGTCAGTATGGCCAGAAAAACTTATAGAACATGTAATTAAGTTTTGTGTAAATAATCATTCATGTGTAAATGCTGCAATACAACATGGAGCTATTGCTGCTCTAGATGGTCCAGATGACCCCATAAATTTTATGATGGAAAAATTTACAAAAAGAAGAAAATTAATTTTTGATGGATTAAATAGCATTAAAGGAATTGAATGTGTTATGCCAGGAGGTGGTTTTTATGCTTTTCCAAAAGTAAAAGGAACAGGAATGAATGGAAAAGAATTTGCAAAAAAATGTCTTCATGAAGCAGGAGTTGCAATTGTACCTGGTACTGCCTTTGGAAAGAAAGCCGAAGATTATGTAAGATTTAGTTTTGCAGCTTCACAAGATAATATTTTAAAAGCATTGGAAAATATAAAAAAAATGCTTAGCTAATTTATTGTGTGTATTTTTTTTAATAACCTTTTATAATTAAAATAGTAAAATGAATGACGCATTAAAACAGAAATTAACAGAAATTTTAAAAGATAGAATTTCCTTTTCAGAAGGTACCAGAAGAAATTATGCAAGGGGCGAAGATACATATGAGCCGGTTTTATCTAAAGCAGTAGTCTTTCCCGAAACCAATGAAGAAGTTTCAAAAATTCTTAAATTATGTAACGAACATAAAGTTCCAGTAGTTCCATTTGGAACAGGGACATCATTAGAAGGTCATGTAGTTGGTAATGAAAATGGAATAACAATTTCTCTTGAAAAAATGAATAAAGTACTAAGTGTTAATGCAAGTGATTTTGATTGTCGTGTTCAGGCAAACGTTACAAGAAAACAATTAAATGAATACTTAAGAGAAGATGGAGTTTTCTTCCCAATTGATCCAGGTGCTGATGCAGCCCTAGGAGGTATGTCAGCAACATCTGCTTCAGGCACTATGGCAGTAAAATATGGAACGATGCGAACCGTGGTTTCTGGTTTGACTGTAGTTTTGCCTACTGGAGATATTGTGAAATTAGGAACAAGAACAAAAAAATCTTCTGCGGGTTATAACTTAACAAACTTATTTATTGGATCAGAAGGAACTTTGGGGATTATAACTGAAGTACATTTAAGATTATCTCCAATACCAGAAAGTATAATGAGTGCAGTTTGTCACTTTCCTGACCTTGAATCAGCGGTACTAACCGCTCAAGAAGTAATTCAATATGGAATTCCCATTGCCAGAATTGAAATGCTAAATAAAGACCAAATGGAAATAAGTATTAAGTATTCAAAATTAGAAAATGCAGAACCAATGCCCACTCTTTTTTTTGAATTTCATGGAAGTGAATCAGCTAATAAAGAATCAATTAATATTGTTGAAGAATTGTCAAAAAATAATGGTGGTAGTGATCTTAAATGGGCAGAAACTCTTGAAGAAAGAAATAAACTATGGAAAGCAAGACACGAAGTATATGATTCAGTAAAAGCTCAGGGCGTCAATACAAAAGTTTACACAACAGATATATGTGTCCCTATTTCGAATCTAGTTGAATGTATTAAATTTTCGGAAAAAGAGATTCAACAACATGGTTTAAAAGCTCCAATGGTTGGTCATGTTGGAGATGGAAACTTTCATGTAACCATTCTCTATGACCCTTTGAAAGAAGGTGAATATAAAATAATTAGAGACTTTAGTGATAAATTAGTTGATAAGGCCCTAGAGTTAGAAGGAACAATAACCGGAGAACACGGAATTGGATTGCAGAAGAAAAAGTATTTATTAAAAGAACATCCTGACAATTTACCTATGATGCAATCTATTAAAAAAAGCATAGACCCTAATAATATAATGAATCCGGGTAAAGTTTTTGATCTTAATTGAAATTATGGATTGGTACAGAGCAATCCCAAACTAAAGATTTTAAGAAAATTATGAATTTAAAAAATAAAAATATTGTAATAACTTCTGCGGCAAGAACTGCGATTGGTGCATTTAATGGTTCTTTAAAAGACATGGAAGCAAAAGATCTTGGAGCTCTAGTAACTAAAGCAGTTGCCCAACAATCAAATTTAAATTTAAAAGATGTTGATGAATTAATAATGGGGCAAGTGTTAACGAGCGCTACCGGACAAAATCCAGCTAGACAAGCTGCAATTCAAGCTGGATTGCCAAGTGACAAAACTGCATATGTAATAAATCAAGTTTGTGGATCAGGATTAAGATCAATTGCGGCTGGTTATCAGGCAATTATGTCTAATGATTCAAAAATAATAATAGCTGGTGGTCAAGAAAGCATGACGAACGCACCTCATGCAATTCATTATCGCAAAGGTAAAAAATTAAACGAAAAAAACCTTATTGATACAATGATAAAGGATGGTCTTTGGGATGCATTTAATGGTTATCATATGGGTGTTACAGCTGAAAATGTAGCTTCCAAATGGCAAATTACTAGAAAAGATCAAGATGATTTTGCATTATCATCTCAGATCAAAGCTGAAAAAGCACAAAAAGAAGAAAAATTTAATGACGAAATTGTTCCAGGCATTTTTGAAGGTGAAAATAAATTAAGTATTGATGAACATCCAAGAGCAGGTATGACCATAGAAAAACTTACAAAATTACAGCCTTCTTTTAAAAGCAACGGTACAGTAACGCCAGGCAATGCTTCAGGAATTAATGATGGTGCCGCAGCTGTAGTTTTAATGAGCAATGATGAAGCTAAAAAAAGAAATTTAAAACCTTTGGCCAAAATTGTTTCGTGGGCAACATGTGGTGTTGATCCATCATTAATGGGTTCTGGACCAATTCCAGCTTCAAAAAAAGCTTTAAAAAAAGCTGGATGGAAAGTAAAGGATTTAGATTTAATTGAATCCAACGAAGCGTTTGCTGCTCAAAGCTTAGCAGTAATTAAGGATTTAAAACTACCGAAGGAGAAAGTTAATGTGAATGGTGGAGCTATAGCCTTAGGTCATCCAATCGGAGCTTCTGGTGCCAGAATATTAGTTACTCTCATACACGAAATGCAAAAACGAAAAGTTCAAAAAGGATTAGCTACTTTATGTATTGGTGGCGGAATGGGTATAGCCATGTGTATTGAACGTAACTTTCTTTGATCATAAATAATTATATAACTTTTAGTAACAAAGGATTAAATTACAATTTTAAGTTGTAATATTTTTTATTAAATTTGAATTGCTAATGGTGCAAATATTCCAATACTTCATACTATAGAACTATTAGACTGGTATACAGGAGAACTTGAACCAAAAATATTAAAAGGAATATGAAAAAAATTTTAATAACTCGAAAATTATTAAAATCAAATGAAGACAAAGCTTTAAAAATTTTTGATGTAAAAATAAATTCTAATGATGAATTATATTCCCAAACAAAGTTGATCGAATTAAGCAAAGGATGTGATGGAATTTTAACATCAATTACTGATAAAATTGATGAAGAAATAATTAATAAATTACCTGATACTGTAAAAATTATTTCAAATTTTGCAGTTGGTTTTGGCAATATTAATTTAGAGGCAGCAAAAAAAAAAAATATTATAGTTACAAATACACCGGGTGTTTTAACTGATTCAACAGCAGAAATTGCAATGTTATTAATTCTTGGTGCCGCAAGAAGAGCATCTGAAGGCATAGAAAAAGCAAAGAGCAGTAAATGGAAATGGTCTGCAAATTTTTTAATTGGCAAACAATTAACGGGTGCACGACTTGGAATTTTAGGAATGGGAAGAATTGGAAGAGTTGTTGCAAAACTTGCAAAAGCATTTGGAATGATAATTCATTATCATAATAGATCTAAATTAAGTGCCACTCTTGAGATGGGAGCAACTTATCATGATAGTATTAAAGGTTTGTTTTCAATTTCAGATTTTCTTTCAATTAATTGTCCCTTAACAAAAGAAACGGAAAATATAATTAATGCTGAAACTTTAGAATATTTTCCAGATGGTGCAATTATTACAAATAGTGCTAGAGGCGACATGATTGATGATGAAGCAATGATAAATGCTTTAAATAAAAGAAAAATTTATGCTTTAGGTTTAGATGTTTATAAAGGTGAACCAAACCTTAATCCTGGATATTTAAATATTAATAATGTTTTTATTTTACCTCATCTTGGAAGCGCCACTAAAGAAACAAGAATTGCAATGGGTAACTTAGCAATTGATAATTT
>CAZAGV010000062.1:0-6503 GCA_964484975.1 uncultured Candidatus Pelagibacter sp. | reverse complement strand
ACAACTGGAAATTTTTCTAGATGAATGCTTTCTTTTTCTTCAATTTTTAAAAGTGAGTAAATTTCTTCTGTTGTAAAAGATAGTACAGGCGCAAACCATTTTAATAATATTTCAAGAACAATATTTAAAAATTTTATTGTCGAGATTCTTTTTTTACTTTCCAAAGAATCGCAGTACAAAACATCTTTTCTAATATCAAAATAAAAAGCTGATAAATCAGATGTACAAAAATTTATTATTTCCTTATATATAGTATGAAAGTTATATTTTTCGAAATTCTTTTCAAATATACAGTTAAGATTATAAATTTTGTGCAACATATATTGCTCTAACTCTGGAAAATCTTTAATATTAATTTTTTCAAAATTAACTTTTTCAAATTTGTCATTCAAATTTCCAAGAATATATCTAAAAGTGTTTCTAATTTTTCTATAAGATTCTGCGTGCTGCTCCAAAATTGAATAATCTATTCTTAAATCCTCAGCATAATCAGATGCTGCAACCCAAATTCTTAGAATATCGGCTCCATATTTTTTTAAAATATCTTCTGGTGAAATAATGTTTCCAAGAGATTTTGACATCTTCAAACCTTTTCCATCAACAACAAATCCATGTGACAAAATAGAGTCAAACGGAGCTCTGCCTCTTGTTCCACAGGATTCTAACAATGATGAATGAAACCATCCTCTATGTTGATCTGAACCTTCAAGATACATAGAGGCAGGCCATTTCAAATCTTCTCTTTTTTCAAGAACATAGGCATGGGTTGAGCCACTATCAAACCAAACTTCAACAATGTCAGTCATTTTTTGATAGTCTTCACTTTTATATTGTTTGCCTAAAAATCTTTGAGTATCTCCTTCAAACCAACAATCAGCTCCTTCTTTTTCAAATATACTTGCAATATTTTCTGTAACCTGCTCGTCAATTAAAACCTCATTTTTTTCTTTTGACAAAAAAACAGGGATAGGAACACCCCATACTCTTTGCCTTGAAACACACCAGTCAGGTCTCAATTCAATCATCGATCTTAATCTTTCTTTTCCTTTATTTGGATAAAAATTAGTTTCATCTATTGACTTTAAAGCTTTTTTTCTCAAACCATGGCTTTCCATTGAAATAAACCATTGTGGTGTTGCTCTGTGAACCAAAGGTGCTTTGGAACGCCAAGAATGAGGATATGAATGAACTAATTCACCACTAGACAATAATTTTTTATGTTCTTTTAATTTTTCTATAACTATTTTATTTGCCTTAAAGATATGTATGCCCTCAAAAGTTGGTACATGCTTTGTATATTTTCCATCATCATCAACTGTTTCTTCTGCTTTTATGTTGTTTTTTAAACATAAATTAAAATCATCAGGTCCGTGACTAGGCGCACAATGAACAATACCTGAGCCTTGTTCTAATGTGACAAAATTTGCATCTAACATTGGTATATCATAATCAAATCCAATTTTTGAAAATGGATGACTACAAATAGTTCCTTTAAAATCTTTTCCTGAAAAAGTCAAAACCTTGCTAAACTTTTTAATGTTACAATTCTCTATTAAAGATTTTAACAAATCTTCAGCTACTATTATTTGTTTATCTTTAAAATCCGTTTGATCTTCTATTTTAATAATTACATATTTTAAATTTTCATTATAAGCCAAAGCTCTATTAGCTGGTATTGTCCATGGAGTTGTCGTCCAAATTATTACTTCGCTGTTTAAAAGTTTTTCATTTGTTGATTTTTTAATATTGAAAGCTGCATAAATTGTATCAGACTTATGATCCATGTATTCAACTTCTGCATCTGCTAGTGCCGTTTTTTCTACCGTTGACCAAAGCACTGGCTTATAGCCTCTGTAGAGACTGCCTTCTTTTAAAAATTTTCCAAGCTCTCTAACTATTTGAGCCTCTGCATCAAAGCTCATTGTAGAATAATAATTTTTCCAGTCCCCAACTACCCCAAGCCTTTTAAACTGTTTTTTATGTACCTCAATCCATTTGGTTGCAAAATCTCTACATTCTTTTCTAAATTCATTTATTGGAACATCATTTTTATTTTTTTTATTTTTTTTATATTGTTCTTCAATTTTCCATTCAATTGGTAAACCATGGCAATCCCAGCCTGGAACATAAACAGAATCTTCTCCTTTCATTTGATGGAATTTTACTATTAAATCTTTAAGAATTTTATTAAGAGCCGTTCCCATATGTATATCTCCATTGGCGTATGGAGGCCCATCATGAAGAACAAACTTTTCTTTTCCCTTTCTCGATGATCTTAACTTTTTATATAAGTCAATTTTCTCCCAATAATCAATTATTCCAGGTTCTTTATTCTGCAAGTTTGCTTTCATTGAAAAAGCAGTTTTGGGAAGATTAATATTATTTTTACTCATTATTTTAATTTAATTTTTTTTTGCTATTTCGAGGTCTAAATTAATTTGTTTTTTTAATTGGTTTATATTTTTAAATTTCTTTTCTTTTCTTATAAAGTTTATGAACTCAATAGTTAAGCGCTTATTGTAAAGATTTCTTGAAAAATTAAATATATGAACCTCTAAAAGTATTTTTTTTTGGTTAAAAGTTGGTCTATATCCTAAATTTGCAATTCCTTTAAATAATCTTTTATTGTTTCTTAGTAAAATATTAACTCCATACACTCCTGGTTTAGCAATAACATAATCATTTAATTCAATATTGCATGTTGGAAATCCAATTTTTCTTCCCATTTTTCTTCCAACTTTTACTTTTCCTTCTATAGACCAATTTCGACCTAAATATCTATTAACAATATTAATTTTACCATTAGATATTAATTTTCTAATTAATGTTGAGGAAATTGTTTTATTTTTTTTCTTTAATGGCTTTGGATTAATTATTTTAAAATTATATTTTTTTTCTAAAAATTTTAGTTTACTTACATTACCTTCTCTTTTGTTTCCAAACCTAAAATTATTACTTACAAAAATATATTTTGGTTTTAATTTTTTAAACAAAACATAACTAATGAAATTTGAGTAATTAATTTTTGAAAATTTTTTGTCAAATTTTTTAATTACAATAAAATCTATCTCAAATTTTTTTAAATAATTTATTTTTTGATTTAAATTTGAAATTTTAAAGTTTTTTAATTTTTTGTTAAAAAACATTTTAGGAATAGGATCAAAAGTTAATACACCAATTTTTATTTTAAGCTTTCTTTTATATTTTTTTGCTAATTTAAATAATTTTTGATGTCCAATATGTAGTCCATCAAAGTTACCAATTAATAAAATTGAATTTTTATGCTTATTTGATAGAGAAAAATTTTTATATAATTTTAATTTTTTTACCATTTTAATTCTGATTGAGTATAGTCAACTCTCGCATTATATTTTTTTATAATTTTTTCAAAACTCTCATTTTTTATTTCTTGTCTATGAATTCCATTCGTAATTAATAAGCTGGCAAAATTTTGATTATTTGCTCCTTTAATATCTGTATTTAGATTGTCTCCTATGCAAAAAACTTTTTTGTTTTTTATTTTAGCAGCCTGATTATAAACTTTTGGATAAGGCTTTCCAAAATATTCTACTTTTCCTCCCAATTCTTCAAATACTTTTGCTACTGATCCTGCACAAAATTCTCTTTTTTGTCCTCTATCAACAATTAAATCTGGATTTGTGCAAATCATAATCTTTCCAATCTCTTTTTTTAACAATGTTTTATAGTATGACAATTCTTTATCATGCTCATCAAATAATCCGGTGCAAAGTAAATACTCAGCTTCGCTAATTTTTTGTGTTTTATTTTTATTAAAATTTTTAAATAATCCAAAATCTCTAGGTGGCCCTAGATGAAAAAAAGTTTTATTTTTGAAATTTGAGGTTAAATAATTTAATGCGGCCTCACCTGATGTATATACTGTTGAATAAAATTTTTGCTCTAATCCCATTCTTTTTAAAAAATCTACAACATTACAATTGGGTCTAGGAGCATTTGTAAGTAATACTAGTTCCTTCTTTATATCTAATAACTTTTCTAAAACATCAATCGATTCTTGATAAAGCTCAACTCCATTGTGTACTACCCCCCACAGATCTATAAAGAACAAATCATATTGATCTGCAATAGATTTAAGTCCTGTGCTATCTAAGTTTTTGGTCATTTGGCAGATATAACTTAAAAATAAGCATATTTCTTGGTTTTTTTAGCATTATAATTTTACAAAGCTCCTTGAAATAAAACGAACTCATAGCTATATGAAACTTTATATTTATAGGAGTTTTATATGAAATTTAAACCGTTACATGACAGAGTTTTAATTGAAGTCCTTGATAGCAGCGAAAAAACTGCTGGAGGCATTATCATACCAGACACAGCTCAAGAGAAACCACAGGAAGGCAAAGTAGTTGCTATTGGTGGTGGAGCAAAAACTGAAGATGGAAAAATAATTCCAATGGATGTTAAAATTGGAGACAAAGTTCTATTTGGCAAATGGTCAGGAACTGAAGTCAAAATTGATGGCAAGGAGTACAGCATAATGAAAGAGTCTGATATTATGGGTATTTCAACAAGTAAATAATTTAAATAAGGAGATTTTATAATGGCAAAAATAGTAAAATTTGACTCTGAAGCAAGATCAGCGATGTTAAAGGGAGTTGATATTCTTGCAAACACAGTAAGGGTAACTCTTGGACCTAAAGGAAGAAATGTTGTTATAGACAAATCTTATGGTGCTCCAAGATCAACTAAGGATGGTGTTACAGTTGCTAAAGAAATAGAGCTTGAAGATAAGTTTGAAAATATGGGTGCTCAAATGGTTAAAGAAGTTGCTAGCAAAACAAATGATGAAGCTGGTGATGGAACAACAACAGCAACAATTTTAGCTCAATCAATTGTTAAAGAAGGTTGTAAATACGTAACTGCCGGAATGAATCCAATGGATGTTAGAAGAGGAATTGAAGCAGCTGTAGAAAATATAAAAGAAAAACTAATATCTTCTGCAAAAAAAGTTAAAGATACTGATGAGATTTCTCAAGTTGGAACAATTTCTGCTAATGGAGATAAAGAAGTCGGTAATATGATTGCTAAAGCTATGCAGAAAGTTGGCAACGAAGGTGTAATCACTGTAGAGGAAGCAAAAGGAATTGAAACTGAACTAGATGTAGTTGAAGGTATGCAATTTGATAGAGGATACTTATCACCTTATTTTATTACTAATGCAGATAAAATGACTACTGAATTAGAAAACCCTCTAATTCTTTTACATGAAAAAAAATTAACTAACTTACAACCAATGGTTCCTCTCTTAGAAGCCGTGGTACAAGCTGGAAGACCTTTAATGATTATCTCTGAAGATGTTGAGGGTGAAGCTCTTGCTACACTAGTTGTAAATAAACTAAGAGGTGGTTTAAAAGTAGTTGCTGTAAAAGCTCCAGGTTTTGGAGATAGAAGAAAAGCAATGCTTGAAGATATTGCAATTCTAACTGGTGGACAAGTTATATCTGAAGACCTTGGTATTAAATTAGAAAATGTAAAAATAACTGACCTTGGATCAGCTAAAAGAGTAAAAGTTGACAAAGAAAATAGTACAATTGTAAGCGGTGCAGGCAAAAAATCTGATATCGAAGCGAGATGTAATCAAATAAAACAACAAGTTGAAGAAACTACTTCGGATTATGATAAAGAAAAACTTCAAGAAAGATTAGCTAAACTAGCGGGTGGAGTTGCAGTTATTAAAGTTGGTGGCGCAACAGAAGTTGAAGTAAAAGAAAGAAAAGATAGAGTAGAAGATGCTCTTAATGCCACTAGAGCCGCTGTTGAAGAAGGAATAGTAGCTGGTGGTGGTTGTGCTCTTCTTTATGCTGCACAAGATCTTGACAAAGTAAAAGTTAAAGGTGATGACCAAAAAGCTGGAGTAGAAATTGTTAAAAAAGCTTTAGAAGCTCCGATTAGACAAATCACTAAGAACGCAGGAGTTGATGGATCAGTTATAGTTGGTAAACTTTTAGAAATGAACAAAACATCACAAGGATATGATGCACAAACTGAACAGTATGTAGACATGTTCAAAGAAGGAATTATAGACCCAGTTAAAGTTGTAAGAACAGCTTTACAAGACGCTGCCTCTATAGCTGGATTATTAGTTACAACTGAAGCTATGGTTGCTGATAAACCTGAAGAAAAAGATGCTGCTCCAGGAATGCCTGCTGGCGGAATGGGTGGCATGGGTGGCATGGGTGGCATGGGTGGCATGGGAATGTAATACGATTCCCCAACCAGAACACTCTAAAAACATACACTAAACAAAATTAGAACCCTCAGAAAGAAACTTCTGGGGGTTTTTTTATGGTAATAATTAAAAATGTTAGGAAAAAAAATAAAATTTAAAATTCCAAAAGTACCAGGTAAAAATTTTATAAAAGGTAAATTTGTTATCTTAGAACCAGTAAATCCATCAAAACACGGTAAAGATTTATTTAAAACATTTAGTTTAGATAAAAAAGGTTTGTTATGGAAATATA
>CAZAGV010000061.1:0-6629 GCA_964484975.1 uncultured Candidatus Pelagibacter sp. | reverse complement strand
TTTGCTTGCTATATAATTTGATTTGAAAAATTCTTTTTTTTTCCATAAATTATTTTGTGTTAATTCTTTAATTTTTTTATCAAAACCATATTCTTCGTAAATGCCTTCATTAATTGTAAAACATAATAACCCTTTGTTTTTTGTAATTCTAATAAATTCATCTAAAGCCGCAGGTTTAACGTGTCCAAAAGTAAAAGTTCCAACACACAAAACCGCATCATATTGATTATCCTTAATGTTTAGTGATTTATTTAGATCGGCCTTTGAAAGATTCTTGTAGAGGCCTTTAGGGACTAGATCCAATAATTTTTGAGATAAATCAACTCCATCAAAATTAGTGTAGCCACTATTTTTTAACTCAACACCAACTAGCCCAGTTCCACATCCAGCATCATATATTTTTATTTCTTTACTATTTGCATACTTTTTAAATGTATCTACTGTTTCTCTAGGGCCAGTATAATCCCATTCAATCATATCTTGGTCGTATTTATTATTAGTTCCCCATTCATCATAATATTTCATGATTTCTTCTGTGGTCTTTAATTTATAAATAGGAACCTTGTTACTTACGTCTTTCTCAGCCATTCTTTAGGCTATCAATAAATATTAAGCTTAACAATTATATTTTAAAAATATTAAAAATGTGGTTACATATTAAGAAAAAAATAATTTATGGGAAAAAATTTAATAGAAAGACTAAATGAAGGACCTGTTCTTTGCGCAGAAGGATACCTTTTTGCTATGGAAAGAAGAGGATATTTACAAGCTGGAGCCTTTGTTCCAGAAGTAGTTTTAGAACATCCAGAAGTAGTTTCACAATTACATAGAGAATTTATAAGAGCTGGAAGTGATGTGGTTCAAGCTTTTACATATTATGGTCATAGAGAAAAATTAAGAATCATTGGTAAAGAAAATTTACTTGAAACTCTTCAAAAAAATGCATTAAAAATAGCAAAAGACTCTCGGGAAGAATTTAAAGATTTAAACTTAATGGTCTGTGGAGATGTTGCTAATACTAATGTCTATGATCCAAATGATAAAAAAAGCCATCTTGAATGTCAAAAAATGTTTGAGGAACAAGTTGCCTGGGCAAAAGAATCTGGGGTTGATTTTGTAATTGCTGAAACAATTACTTGGCTTGGAGAAATGAGAATTGCACTTAAAGCTATAAAAGATGCTGGATTAATTGCTGTATGTAATTTTTCTATTAAACGTAATGAGATGACAAGAGATGGACACACTCCAGGGGATGCTTGTAAAATTTTAGAAGATAGCGGTGCAGATGTTGTTGGGTTAAATTGTTTTAGAGGGCCTAAAATGACAATGAAACTCTTACCAGAAATAAGAGAGAAAGTTTCTTGCCATGTTGCAGCTTTACCTGTTCCTTACAGAACAACAGAAAAAGAACCAGGTTTTTTAAATCAAACTGATGAAGGTTGTGATTGTATACCTGGTGGAAATGCATTTCCGGTTGCTCTAGACAATAAGTATTGCAATAGGTTTGAAATGGGGGAGTTCGCTAAAGAATGTGCAGAAAAAAAAATAAATTTTATAGGAATTTGTTGTGGCGCTGAACCTCATCATGTAAGAGAAATGGCAGTTGCATTGGGTAGAAAACCAATTTCATACAAATACTATCCTGACATGTCAAAGCATTATGCGCATGGCACGGATCCAACTTTGAAACATTTAAATACAGATGTAGCAAAAGAATTATAAATCTTAAGCAATGGAAAAACATGCTAAAGTTGTTATAATTGGAGGTGGCGTAGTTGGTTGTTCTATACTATTTCACCTTGCAAAGTTTGGTTTAAAAGATTGTATTCTCCTTGAAAGAAAAGAACTCACTTCTGGCTCTTCTTGGCACGCTGCAGGAAATGTTCATGTAATTTCGAACGACCCAAATATTTCAAGACTAATGGCTTATACAATTAGACTTTATAAGGAAATTGAAGAAACATCAGGTCATTCAACTGGATTTAAACCTAGTGGAGGTTTTTATTTAGCATCAAATGAAGTTTGGGATGATTATTTAAAAAGAGAAAGATCCAAAGCAAGATACATGGGTCTCGATCAAGAATTTATTTCTCTTGAAGAAGTTAAAAAAAAAAACCCATTAATTGATCCAAAAAGATATATTTCTGCATTATGGGATCCAATAGATGCAGAAGTGGACCCTTCAGGTGTAACTTATGCCTTTGCAAAAGCTGCTAAAGTTCATGGTGGAAAGTATTACACAAACACTATTGTTAAAGACACTAAACAAAAGCCAGATGGAACTTGGGATGTAATTACAGATAAAGGAAATATTAATGCCGAAATATTAATTAATGCTGGAGGATTATGGGCTCGAGAAGTTGGTCAAATGGCAGGAATTAATTTACCAGTCCAACCAATGGAACATCATTATTTAATTACGGAAGCGATACCAGAGATAGAGGTAATGGGTGAAGATAAAAGATTGCCTGTTGGAACAGATTTTGAAGGTAATATCTATTTTAGACAAGAAGGAAAAGGAATGCTTCTTGGAACTTACGAACCCAAATCAACTCCTTGGAAAGTAGAAGGAACACCATTGGATTTTGGTCATGAACTTTTAGAACCTAAATTAGAAAATATTCAAGATAGGCTCGCTATAGGTTTTAAAAGAATGCCTGCCCTTGAAAAAGCTGGAATAAAAAATATTGTTAATGGCCCTTTTACTTTCGGTCCAGATGGAAGTCCTTTAATAGGTCCAATTCCTGGTATGAAAAATTACTGGGTAGCCGTTGGTGTAATGGCTGGATTTTGTCAAGGTGGTGGAGTTGGAAAGTGTATCGCTGAGTGGATTATAGATGGTGAACCATCAATTGATGTTTGGGCAATGGATGTTGCAAGATTTGGAGATTATGCTTCTCCACATTATGGAACAATAAAATCTTCAGAAAATTATGAAAGAAGATTCATAATGACTTTTCCAAATGAGACTTTGCCAAAAGGAAGAAAGCAAAAAACTACAGCTTTATACGATCGTTTTGTTTCTAAGGGTGCTGTTATGGGAGATAGTTTTGGATTAGAAAGTGTTTTGTGGTTTGCTGATAATCCAAAAGATGCATATGAAGAACCAACTATAAAAAGATCTAGATCTCACAATTATGTTTCAAAAGAAGTCCAAAATGTTAGAGAAAATGTAGGAGTTATGGAAGTTGCAAATTTTTCTAAACACGAGTTTCAAGGACCTGATGCAAGAAAATTTTTAAATCATGTTTTAGCAGGTCGGATTCCAAAACTTGGAAGAATTTGTTTAAACCCAATGTTAACGCCAAAAGGTAAACTATATGGGGACCTGACGGTTGCTTGTATTAATGAAAATCGATTTATAATTATTGGTTCTGGCGCAGTTCAAGAAATGCATAGAAGATGGTTTGAAAATCACTTAAAAGATTTCAATGTTATTTACAAAAACAGATCAGATGATTTTCATGGTCTTGCTCTGTCGGGACCAAAATCCAGAGATTTGTTGCAAAAATTAGTTAGAGAAAACATTTCAAATGAAAATTTTAAATTTAGAGATGTTAAGGAAATGTTCGTTGCTGGAATTCCTGCTATTGTGAATAGAATTTCTTTTACTGGAGAACTTGGTTATGAAATATATGTAGCTCCTCACTTTCAGCTAAAATTATATGAAGAAATGGAATCTGTTGGTAAAGAATTTAATTTAAAACCTTTTGGCGGTAGAGCATTAATGTCAATGAGATTAGAAAAAAATTGGGGTGCTTGGACATTAGATTTTAGACCGGATTTTACAGCAAAAGAATCTGGATTAGATTTTTTTATTGATTGGAGTAAAGATTTTATTGGCAAAGAAAATGCAAAAAAAGATAACAGTAAACTAAAACTTACTCCTTTAATTATCGAAACAGATGATATCGATGTTACAAACAATGAAGCGGTAGTAAAAGATGGAAAAAGTATTGGCTATATTACTTCTGGTGGTTTTGCTCATTATGTGAAAAAAAGTGTTGCTTATTCTTATTTAGATAAAAAAATTTCAAAAAGTAATCAAAAATTCCAAGTGGAAATTAATGGAGACTTTTATAATTGTTCAGTGATAAAAGAGCCTCTTTATGATCCAAGTGGAATAAAAATGAGATCATAATCTAGTATGAGTTGAATCAAGTTTGATTTATTAGCAGAAATATGTTTTGATTATTAAATAAACCTACTTAAGAGGAGAAAATGAAAATAAGAAAGATACTTTTTTCTATATTGTCGGTATTTCTATTTGGTGCTTTCACTAGTGTAGCTAACGCAGGATGCGGAAAATTAGTTATCGCCGAACAAAACTGGGCATCAGCTGAATTAATGGCCAATGTAGATAAGATAATTTTAGAAAAAGGATATGGTTGTGAAGTAGAACTTGTACCAGGTGCTACTATGCCTACTTTTACTTCAATGAATGATAAAGGAACACCTGACATGAACCCAGAGCAATGGGCTAATGCAGTATATGAACCTTTAAAAGTTGCAGTTGCTGAAAAGAGAATAATCATAGCTAATAAAGCACCAATTACTGGTCTTGGAGAAGGCTGGTGGATAACTCCAGGAACTATAAAAAAATACCCACAAATAAAAGGTATGACTGCTGTTGAAATCTTGGAACATCCAGAATGGTTTCCTTATAAAGAAGATCCATCAAAAGGAGGCTTCATGGGCTGTCCTGCGGGTTGGGGATGTCAATTAGCTAACGCAAATTTATTCAAAGCTTTTGAAATGGAAAAAAAAGGTTGGGTATTAATTGATCCAGGTTCTGCCGCAGGTTTAGATGGTTCTATCTCTAAAGCAGCTGATTCAGGAGATCCTTGGTTTGGTTACTACTGGAACCCTACTTCAATGGTTGGAAAATATGATTTACAACCGGTTGATTTCGGTGTGCCATTTGCAGGTAGAGAAAATTGGGATGGTTGCATAGTTAAACCTGAACAAGAATGCGCAAATCCAAAACCATCAGCTTGGACTCATTCTGAAGTAAATTCACTTGTTACAGCAAACTTTGCTAAAACTGGAGGAAAAGAAGTTTTGTCATATGTTGAGAAACGTACTTTCCCAGGTCCTGTAATGAATGGAATGCTTGTGTATATGGCAGATAACCAAGCAAAAGGTTCAGATGCAGCAATTGAATTTTTGAAAAAACATGAAGGTGTTTGGAGTAAATGGGTATCTTCAGGTGCAGCTAAAAAAATCAAAGCTGGTCTTTAAAATATAATTTATTTAACGAGCCTATAATTAAATAGGCTCGTTAATTTTTTTAGGAATTGAATGGAATTTTTTACTAAATTTCCAGTGATGGAGCGCCAAGCTCTAATGGAATTCAGAAAAGGGGTTGATTTTGCCTTTAGAGATTTTTCAAGAGCGTATGGAGATGGTATAGAAGCTTTTTTTGACCCATTACTATATTTTTTAGTATGGTTAGAGAAGCTGTTGTTAAATTCTCCTTGGTTAATAATCATAAGTATAATTTGTGGTTTAGCATGGCTTGCATCAAAAAATTGGAAGCTTGTTGTAGGAACAGCAATAGCATTCTTCCTTATTGGTTACTTTGGTATGTGGAAAGATACCATGGCAACTGTGGCAATTATAACTGTGTGTGTAATTATATGTATGCTTATGGGAATACCAGTCGGAGTATTGATGGCTCGTTCTGATAGAGTCGAAAGAACAATTTTGCCTGTTCTGGATATGATGCAAACAATTCCAAGTTTTGTATATCTAATCCCAATATTAATGTTGCTTGGTATTGGTAAAGTTCCAGGATTAATAGCTATTTGTATATATGCAGTTCCACCAATAATAAGATTAACAAATTTAGGAATAAGAGAAGTCGATAAAGAAACAATTGAAGCAAGCGTAGCTTTCGGAGCTACTCCAATACAAAGATTAAAAACTGTGCAAATACCTTTGGCTCTTCCTACAGTTTTTGCAGGTGTTAACCAAACAATTATGATGGCTTTAGCTATGGTGGTTATTGCCTCGATGATTGGAGTAAAAGGTTTAGGTGTTCCTATTTTAAGAGCCGTTTTGAACCAGTATCTTGCTCTAGGACTATTTAATGGTTTAGCAATAGTAGCTTTAGCAATAATTTTTGATAGAGCGGCTCAAGAATATGGCCGAAGAATTCAAAAGCACAGAGGAATAAAAAGATAGTCTTCTTAACTATTTTTAACCTCCGATTTTTATAGACAGATATTTCAAAATAAATAAATATCCCTAAATGAATTTTTCTATAGAAATTGGTCCAAAGACAGACCTGGATACTCTTCCTAATTTAAAGGACGTTTATATCACTTTGTTACCTGGTGGAGACTATACAGAAACGACTCAAAAAGCTGGTGAATTAGTTAAAAAAGGTTTTAATCCGATTCCTCATTTTTCAGCTCGCTCAATTGTAGATGAAGCTCAATTAAATGACTATGTTTCTCGTTGTAAAGACTTGGGTGTTAAACAAGCTTTGGTTATCGGAGGAAGTAGAGAACCATTGGGAGTTTTTGACAGTTCAATACAGGTTTTGGAGACAGGATATTTTGAAGGACTTAAGATAGGAATCGCTGGACATCCTGAGGGGAGTCCTGATATATCCGATTCAAAAT
>CAZAGV010000060.1:0-6692 GCA_964484975.1 uncultured Candidatus Pelagibacter sp. | reverse complement strand
TGGTGGGCCCGCCAGGACTCGAACCTGGGACCAATACATTATGAGTGTACTGCTCTAACCAACTGAGCTACAGGCCCAAAAATTATTTAGTTAAATATATCATTTTTTTATAGTTATCAATTAAAGATAAATCTTAATTGGTGGGCCGTGTTGGTTACGCTCCAACTACCCCTGCAATGTCAATGCAGTACTCTACTATTGAGCTAACGGCCCAGTGCTTAACTTTCTAAGAAACTTTTTAGTTGTTTAGATCTGCTAGGATGCTTTAATTTTCTAAGTGCTTTAGCTTCAATTTGTCGAATTCTTTCTCTAGTGACAGAAAACTGTAATCCAACTTCTTCTAAGGTATGATCAGTGTTCATCCCTACTCCAAATCTCATTCTTAAAACTCTTTCTTCTCGAGGAGTTAAGGTAGATAAAATTTTTGTTGTTGCTTCACTTAAGTTAGATTTAATAGCTTGCTCTAATGGTGCTAATGCCTTTGTATCTTCAATAAAATCCCCAAGACTACTGTCTTCTTCATCTCCTACGGGTTTTTCTAGAGAAACAGGTTCTTTTGAAATTTTTAAAACTTTTCTTACTTTATCTAAAGGCATTCTAAGTTTTTTTGATAATTCTTCTGGAGTTGCCTCTCTTCCAAATTCACTTAAGATCAATCTTTGAGTTCTTACAATTTTATTAATTGTTTCAATCATGTGAACTGGTATTCTTATAGTTCTGGCCTGGTCTGCAATTGATCTAGTGATTGCTTGTCTTATCCACCAAGTTGCGTAGGTTGAAAATTTATATCCTCTTCTATATTCAAATTTATCAACTGCTTTCATTAAACCAATATTTCCTTCTTGAATTAAATCTAAAAACTGCAAACCTCTGTTTGTATATTTTTTAGCAATTGAAATTACCAATCTAAGATTCGCCTCTACCATTTCCTTTTTAGCTATTCTAGATTCTTTTTCACCTTTTTGGATTCTGCTTACTAATTTTTTATAATCGGTAACAGAAATTCCAAGTTTTTTACTTATTTCTACTAATCTTTCTCTAGTGTTTTTAAACTCATCTTTGTTTTTTTGTAAAAACTTTTTCCAAACCTCATTTGTTCCTAAAAATACTTTTAAATTTGGATTTATTTCATTGCCTACATAAAACTTTATAAATTCATCTCTAGATATTTTGCTACCTAAAGCAAGTCTCATCAAATTTCCTTCGAGAGAAATTATTTTCTTATTTTCTAAATAATGTTTTTGCACTAGTTCTTCTAAAACAGATGGTGATAGCTGTAGTGATTTAATATTTTCAAGAATATTTTCTACAATTTTTTGATAATTTTTTTCTTTGGATTTAGAAAACAATTGAGAATTCAGCACACATTGTATTTTTTCTTCCTGATATTTAATTAATTTATTATATTGCTTTGTAAGAACATTAACTGTCTTTAAAATTTTTGGTTTTATCTCACTTTCCATTGCTGCAAGTGTTGGGTTAAACTCGTCATCTGATGTATCTTGATTTTCTCTAGGACTCTCATCAACTGACTCTGTGTCTGATTTTTTTTGTTTGTCGCTTGTTCCAGTTTCTTCGTCTTCGGTATAGTTTGTGTCAATATCGATTATCTCTCTTACCAAAATTTCGTCTCTCTGAAGTTTTTTATCCCAGTCAAAAAATTGTTGAGCAGTAATTGGGCTTTGGGACAATGCATTAAGCATCACATCCTTGCCGGCCTCTATTCTTTTTGCGATAGCAATTTCACCTTCTCTAGATAAAAGCTCCACACCTCCCATTTCCCTTAGATACATTCTTATAGGATCGTCACTTTTCTCTATAGCCTTACCTTCTTCTTTTGATGAAGATTCTTTTTTTCTTAAAATTTTATAATCAGATTTTTTTTCAACTAAAGCAATTTTGCCATCTAGGATATGAATAAATGCTTGAGATAAATTTTCGTTCGATAAGTTTCTTTTTCCTAAAGATTTGTTTAGTTCTTCGTATGTAATAAAACCTCGATGAACCCCTCGGCCCATTAATCTAGCAAATGATTTAGTAATAATTCTTTCCACAGCAATAAAGTTTGGAAGTCTTATATAATGACAAATCTGAAAAAATCCATATTTAAATTGATTGATTTAATTGATTTTTTGTAATTTTTTTAATTCTTTAATTTCATTAAAAGTATTTTCATTTAAATCTTGAGAGAATTTTGATTCTAATTCCTCTATTCTAATTTCAAGTTCATAATTCTTAATGTCTCTTATAATTTCTTCTAACAATTCCAAAACTTTAAATTCATCTTTTTCTAATTTATTTAAAATATGTTTAATTGATGCAAATTTTGAAATTTTATTTAAAATTTGAGGATCTAAAGATAAATTGCTTGCTGATGTTTTTTGCTCACTTAGCAGGTTTTTTAATATACTATCATAAATAATTTTATTTTCATTTGAGAACAATTTTACATTTTCCAGTAAATTTAAATTATTTTTCACTAATGCTAAATTGTTAATAATTAAATATAAAAATGAAAACTCTTTAATTTCAATTGAACTTAAATTTTTTGTTTCATTGAAGTGTTTTTGAGTAGATTTTAATGATTTGGCTTTTTTATAAAAAGTTTTATTCTTATTTTGATTTGCATTTGGAGTCAGTGAACTTATTTTTTCTAAAAAAAACTCTAAAACATATTTTTTAATAAATTCATCTTTTATTGAATATGCAATAGATCTTATTTTTTTTTCAAATATTGCTAAAGAAGAAGGATCATTTTTTGCCAGATTTTTATAATGATTAAATATGAAATTATGAATTGAAATTTTTTTCTCTTTTGTAAATTCAATAAAATAATCTTTGCCATTTTTATTTACAAAACTATCTGGATCTTCTTTGTCAGGTAAAAACAAAAAAGAAATTTGTTTTTCAGGTTTTAATTCTTTTATTAAGTTTTCTGCAGCTCTTAATGCTGCCTTGTAACCGCTTTCATCGCCATCAAAACAAATTATTAAATCATCATAAAATTGATTTAAGACTGATACTTGTCTATCAGTAAGTGAAGTTCCAAGATTTGCTACAACATTTTCTATTCCTTTACTTCTCAAACCAACTACATCCATATATCCTTCAACTAAATAAACATTTTCAATTTTATTTGATAATTTTCTTGCATAATCTAAATTATATAAATTTGAGCCTTTTTTAAAAAAAGGAGTTTCGGGTGAATTAATATATTTTGCTAAATAATTATTTTCTTTAATTGTTCTTCCTCCTAAAGCTATTGGCTGCCCAGTAATACTATTAATTGGAAAAATAATTCTATCTCTAAATCTTTCTACATATATTTTTTTTTTATCATCAAAATAAAATAAACCTGTATCTATTATATTTTTTTCATTAAATTTAGATTTAATTTTTTCATAAAAATTTGAGTTGAAGGGAACAAAACCAATTTTAAAATTTAATACATCCTCTTTGGATAATTTTCTTTTTTTTAAATATTCTCTTGCAACATTAAAATCTTGATTCTTTAAAAGTTCATTGTGATAAAATTCTACATAAATTTTAAATATCTCAGAATACTCATTCCACTGTTTTTCCCTTTCCTCATCTTTTTTAGAAAAAGTGTATGGTTGCATTCCTGCTAAATTTGCTAAATATTTTACAGCTTCACCAAATTTTAAATTTTGAGTTTTCATAATAAAATCAAAAATATTTCCATGCTCTGCTGTGCTGAAACAATGATAAAAACCTTTTTCATCATTAACGGTAAACGATGGAGTTTTTTCAGTTTTAAAAGGAGAAAGTCCTACAAATTCTTTTCCTCTTTTTTTTAAATTAACTGATTTCGAAACAACAGTTGATACTTTTAATCTAGTTTTAATCTCATCTAAATATTCTTTTGGATATTTCATAAACTAATATTATTTTCCTAATATCTCCTTTAGAATTGATCCTGCTTTGGAAAAATCTAAAGTATCTGAATAATTTTTTTTTAACTCACCCATTACTTTTCCCATATCTTTTATTGAACTAGCTCCAAGTTTTTGTGCTACTTCAGAACATATCTTCTTTGTTTCTTCCTCGCTTAATTGTTTGGGCAAATAGTCGGATAATATTTTATGTTCGTTTTCTTCAATTTTTAGTAAATCTTCTCTATTGTTCTTTTTATAAACGTCAATTGATTCGGTTCTTTGTTTAATCATTTTTTTTAAAAGCTTCTTAATATCTTCATCATCTGTATCTTTCTTGTTTGGACCTGATCTATTAGATATATCAAGATCCTTTATGGCTGATAAAATTAACCTATAAGTTGATATTCTTGATTTATCCTTAGCTTTTAAAGCTTCATTATAATCCAAATTAATTTTATTTTTGAGTTCCATTTGGTTTATCCACTGTATAGAAAAAATTGTTCAAAAGAACAAATTGTATTTTAAAAAAATTATATTAGATCTGTTGCGAAAAAATAGGTTTTATTGTATTAACCTTTAACTCATGAGTTGTAATTGAACAAAAAGCAAAAAGTAAACTCAAAAAATTTTTCACGTTTATCATCAGGCGTTTTAGTTCTTGAAAACAAAACAATATTTAAAGGTATTGGTATCGGATATCAAGGAACGGCTACAGGAGAAGTTTGTTTCAACACTTCTTTAACAGGTTATCAAGAAATTATATCCGATCCATCTTATGCTGGACAAATTATCAATTTTACTTTTCCACACATTGGAAATGTTGGAACCAACAATGAAGATCATGAGTCAGACAAGATTTGGACTAAGGGGGTTATTTTTAATACAGAAATAACTAATCCATCAAATTACAGATCCTTAAAAAAACTGGATGCTTGGCTGAAAAAAAATAAAATTGTAGGCATAACAGGGTTGGATACTAGAAGTTTAACTAATTTTATTAGAGACAAAGGGGCACCTAAAGGCACAATTTCTAATAATAATAAAGGTATTTTTAATCTAAAAAAATTAACTAATAGTTCTATTAAATGGCCTGGATTAAATGGTTTTGATTTAGCCAAAATAGTTACAACCAAAAAAAAATACACATGGAAAGGTTTTAAAACTTGGAAAAAAGAAAAGGGTTTTGAAAAAAACAAAAAGAAAAAATACAAAATTATTGCAATTGATTATGGAATTAAAAAAAATATTTTAAGATATTTTTCTAATTTTAATTGCAAAGTAATTGTTGTTCCTTGTAACATTGAAGCTAAAGAAATCATTAAATTAAAACCTGATGGCATTTTTTTGTCAAATGGCCCTGGTGACCCTGCTGCAACTGGAAAATATGCAATAAATATAATTCAAAAATTAATTAAAACAAATATTCCAATATTTGGAATATGTCTTGGACATCAATTATTAGCTTTGGCACTTAAAGCAAAAACAAAAAAAATGAAATTGGGTCACAGAGGTGCCAATCATCCAATAAAAAATCTAATTAATAATAAAGTTGAGATAACAAGTCAAAATCATGGGTTTGAAGTAGTTAAAGAAAGCTTGCCAAAAAATATTGTAGTGACTCATAAATCTTTATTCGATAATTGCATAGAAGGAATAAAATTAAAAAATAGACCTGTTTTTTCTGTTCAATATCACCCTGAATCAAACCCTGGTCCTCAAGATAGTCATTATTTATTTAATCAATTTATTAACGAAGTAAAAAAAAATGCCAAAAAGAAAAGACATTAAAAAAATTTTAGTAGTGGGAGCAGGTCCAATAATTATTGGCCAAGCTTGTGAATTTGATTATTCTGGCACTCAAGCGTGCAAGGCATTAAAAGACGAAGGTTATAAAATAATATTAATAAATTCAAATCCTGCAACAATTATGACTGACCCAGGTGTTGCAGACAAAACTTACATTGAGCCAATAACAATAGATATTTTAGAAAAAATTTTAGCAAAAGAAAAACCTGATGCAATTTTGCCAACTATGGGAGGACAAACTGCACTAAATTTAGCTATCAAAGCAGAAAAAATAGGATTACTCAAAAAATATAAAATTGAACTAATAGGAGCAAATTCAAAGGCTATTTCTAACGCAGAAGATAGAAAAAAATTTAGAAAAAATATGAGTGACATTGGATTAAATCTTCCAAAATCAGAAATCGTTAACAGTATTAAACAAATTAAGAAATGCTTAAATAAAATTGGATTACCAGCAATAATTAGGCCGGCTTTTACTCTTGGTGGACTTGGAAGTGGAATAGCCAAAAGTAAAAAAGATTTTTTCAAACGTGTTAAAGAAGGTCTTGATGCATCACCGGTAAATCAAGTTCTAGTAGAAGAATGTTTGGAAGGTTGGAAAGAATTTGAAATGGAAGTTGTTAGAGACAAAAAAGATAACTGCATAATAATATGCTCTATTGAAAATTTAGACCCTATGGGAATTCACACAGGAGACTCTATTACTATAGCACCCGCCTTAACCCTCACAGACAAAGAATATCAAGTTATGAGAAATGCCTCTATTGCGTGTTTAAGAAAAATTGGAGTAGAAACTGGAGGTTCTAATGTCCAGTTTGCTATTAATCCAAAAAATGGACGAATGGTAATTATAGAAATGAATCCTAGAGTTTCTAGATCTTCAGCGCTTGCATCCAAGGCAACTGGTTTTCCAATTGCAAAAATTGCAGCAAAACTAGCCATTGGTTACACGCTTGACGAATTAAAAAATGAAATTACTAAAGTTACTCC
>CAZAGV010000059.1:0-6719 GCA_964484975.1 uncultured Candidatus Pelagibacter sp. | reverse complement strand
CAATCTCACCAGATGTTAAAGCTGTAAATCTTTCTTTAGCACTTAGTGGAGTGAATTTTACTTTATTCGCATCACCTAGTACTGCAGCAGCTACTGCTCTACATACGTCAACGTCAACACCAGTCCAATTTCCTGCAGCGTCAGCATTAGAAAATCCCGGTAGACCTTGAGAAACACCACATCTTACAAAACCTTTTTTCTGAGTGTTTTTAAGTGTTTTTGATTTCTTAGCAGCCATAGTTTCTGTTGTAAAAGCAAACAACACAGCAACTACTGCAGCTAAAGAAGTTAATTGTTTTATTAATTTAAACATTATTTATTCCTCTTGTTTATTTATTTGTTAACAAATAATTCAAAATTAAATTTGAATTAATCTAAGTAAAGCAGAAATAGAGGTTCCGATCAATATTAAAAAAAGATTAATAGGTGAGTAAAATGGCGCGCCCTGGAGGATTCGAACCTCCGACCCTCGGTTTAGAAAACCGATGCTCTATCCAGCTGAGCTAAGGGCGCATTATATGACCTTATATAATATAAATTTAACTTTTAAAAATAAATTTTTTAACAATTATAAGAATAGTTAACAGTTCAACTCTACCAATAATCATAAATATCATCAAAATTAGTTTTGAATAAGAATTTAATTCTAAAAAATCAAAATTATTTAAATCATACATCGAGGAATTAACTGTATTCATTAATGTCAAAATTCCTAATTTAAAAGATTCTTCAAAATTTATACCAAATATTGAAAGTAATGATGTAATTGTAAATAAGGAAATAATAAATATTAATACAGAAAGAAAATATTTATTTATATCATTTTGTTCAACATTAGAATCAATTAAATGAAATTTATTTGAATAAATATTATTTGGTCGAGAATATGAAAGTATTTCATTTAAAGAATATTTAAATAAAAAATAAATTTTTAAAAATCTAATGCCTGAACTTGTAGAAAAAAAAGAACCTCCTATTATTACAATAATTAAAAATAAGAGCCATAAATTTGATGGAGAATTTTCAAAGGATATGCCAATATTAGACATACTGCTAGTTAGTGAAAAAAGAATTGTAGAAAAGTTATATTCAAAATTAAAAAAAATAAAAAATATTATTAATAAAACTACAAAGTAAACAAATAAATAAATGTCTTCAGCAAAAAAATTAAGACTTTTTTCTCTTAAAAAAATAATATTATAAAATAAAAATAAGCTGAAATATGAAAAAAGCATTAAAAAAGAAAATATTATTACTTTAAAATTGTTGTTGACAATATTCCCGATGTCATTAACTGGTAAAAAGCCACCTGAAGAAATTATAGTCATTGCTATATTAAATGAATCAAAAGTTCTAAAATTAATTAGTTTTAATGAAATAAATAAAAAAAAAGTTATAGTGATATACAAAATTAAAATTTTAAATGATTGTTTAAAAGCTTCGGAATAATTAAATGATATAAAATTAGTTAAAGATTTTTTTAAACTGTCATCGAATATGTCAATTAAAAGCAAAATAGAAAATAGAAAATAAATACCACCTATCCATTGAGATGTTGATCTCCATAAAATTAAGCTTTGATCAAGATGTTTTATGTTTTCAAAAATAGTAAAACCTGTGGATGTAAATCCCGATATTGATTCAAAGTAACAATTTAAAAAAGATAGATTGTAAATACTAAAGTAATATGGAATAGAAATTAGCAAAGGTAGTAAAAAATAACCTATAATTACAGCAAATATTTTTGAATAAACGGTTATTTTTACTTCAATTTTATTTTTAATAAATGAGCTTACTCCGATAACTAATGAAATTAAAAAGGTATAAAAATATGTATCTATGTTTAAATATAAATTGAAGTAATAAGAATAAATTATATTAAAAAAAGATAATACCGATAATAAAATAAAAAAAACTCCTAAATAATTTAGGATAAATCTATTCATGTGTTTATACTGGGCTCAATCTAAACATGCTCTCGACTAATGGCAATTGATCTTTCTTAGTTAAAAATACAACGGTGTCTTCTTTTTTAAATACAAAATCAGATCTAGGTATTATAATTTCATTTTTTCTCAGGACTGCACCTATTCTTATTTCATCTGGCAGTTCAGAATTTTTTAATTCTTTATTAATCAATTCAGATGTTTCAATAATTTCAGCTTCAATTACTTCATAGTCACCATTTAGTATTGAATAAGCAGTTTCAATGGTGCCTTTGTGAACATGTTTTAATATACTAGAAACAGTAGTCATTCTTGGATCAATTAAATCATCAATTTTTAATGAGGATTGGAGTAATGAGTAATTCGGTTTATTAATCAATGCCATAGTTTTTTTATCTTTAGAAAACTTTTCTACAAGAACGCTTACCATTAAATTATCTTCATCATCATTTGTTAAAGCAATTACAGTTTCAACATCTTCTAAATTTACTTCAGCTAAAATATCTTCATCCAAACCATTGCCATTAATAACTATTGAGTTGTTTAATTCATTGGCAATATATTCAGCTCTTTTTTTATCTTTTTCTATAATTTTTAATCTTGCATGTTCAAAACTTTTTTCTATATTTTTAGCAAGGTTGAAACCAATATTTCCTCCACCAATAATTAAAATTTTATTTGAAATTTTTTCATTATGGCCAAATGCTGAGAGAGTTTCTTTCATTTGAAGAGAGTTAATTATGACATAAGCTTTGTCATCTTTCTTCATTACGTCATTTTTTTTAAGAAAAATAAATTTCTCACCTCTTATAACTCCAAGAATATTTGCATTTAATTTAGGAAATTTTTTTGTTAATTCGTTAAGCTTAATTTCTGATATTGGACATGACTCTTCAATTAAAATTTCTAAAAGTTTTATTTTATTATCAGCAAATGGAACATTGTCTAGAGCACCAGGAGATTCTAATTTTCGTTGTATAGATTTAGCTATTTCTATTTCAGGAGAGATTATGACATCTATAGGTAAATTTTCTTTATTGTATAATTTAGAAAATTTTGGGTTTAAATAGTCTTGAGCCCTTACACGTGCAATTTTCTTTGGTATTTTAAATAAAGAGTATGCAATTTGACAAATCATCATATTAATTTCATCATTTTTTGTAACGGCAATGATCATATCAGCTTGCTTTGAATTAGCATTTTCAAGTACAATTGGAGATGTTGCTTTACCAACTATTGCTTTAACATCCAATGCTTCATTAATTTTTTGAATATCTTCACTTGACTGATCTATTACAGTAATTGAATGATTTTGTTCTGTAAGTAATTTCGCAATAGTAAAGCCCACTCTACCAGCGCCACAAATAATTATATTCATTAATTTAAATCTTTAACGCCTAACAACTTAAGTTTTCTATGCAAAGCAGACCTTTCCATTCCAACAAAACGTGCTGTTTTTGATATATTTCCAGAAAATTTCTTTAATTGAGTTATAAGATATTCTTTTTCAAAATTTTCTCTTGCCTCCCTTAATGGATAATCAAGAGTTTCGGTTATAGAGAATTTTTCAATTTCACTTTGTGATAATGACTCTTTAATTATATTTAATATTTTATCTTCATTTTTTCCTTGAGAAAGTATTGTGACCCTTTCAATTAAATTTCTTAATTCTCTAATATTTCCAGGCCAACTATAATTTAAGAGATAATTATTACCGTGAAGTTTAAATGGTTTAATATTGTAATTATTGCAAATATTAGCAACAAAGTATTCAACTAACAAAGGAATATCTTCTAGACGTTTATTTAAAGGATCAATGTTAATATTGAATACATTAAGTCTATGGAATAAATCTTCTCTAAAATTTCCATTTTTAATTTCTTTATTCACATCTTTACTTGTTGATGAAAAAATTCTGACATCAACTTTGATATCATGAGATCCATTTATTCTTTTAAATTTTTGATCTATAAGAATCCTTAAAATTTTAGATTGGGTATCCAAAGGTATTTCTGTAACTTCATCTATTAATAATATACCAGTTGATGCTTTCTCAAGAGCTCCATATATTATTGATCCATCTTTCCTTTCTTCACCTAATAATTCAATTTCATATTTATCTGAATCAAGAAGTGCTCCATTTAATATAATAAATGGACCAGTGTTTCTTTTTGATTTTTTATAAATTTTTCTTGCAATAAGTTCTTTGCCAGAACCGGTGGGCCCAGAAATAAATACTCTACTTTCAGAGCTTGAAACTTTTTCAATTTGATCCTTTATGGATAATATATTTTGGCTTTTTCCAATTAAATCAAATGTATGAAACAATTTGTTTTCTAATTTTTCATTTTGAATTTTAAGATTTAAATTTTCAACAGCCCTTTTAATAAAATTCATTAATCTTTCTTTATCAAATGGCTTTTGTATAAATTCAAAAGCTCCAGATTTTAATGATTTGATTGCCATATCAATATTTGCATGTCCAGAAATAATTATTACTGGAATATTTATACTTTTATTTTTTATGTGATTTAAAAGTTCAATACCATCGTTGTCGCCTTTATCTAATTTAACATCTATAATTGCAACATCTGGCAATTTTTTATCTATTTCTGAAAGTGCTTGATTATAATTTGCTGCAAGTCTTGTAGAATATCCAGCTTCAATTATTAAATCATTAAGAATTTCTCTTATATCCGAATTGTCATCAATTATTAAAATTTCAGCAGACATTATATTTATATATTTATTGTTTAATTGGTAATTTTATAATTATATTAGTTCCTGTAGTATCTGAATTAAACTCAATAGTTCCATTGTGATCATTAATAATTTTATTTACTATAGATAGTCCTAAACCAGATCCTTTTTCTTTTGTTGTATAATATGGTTTAATAAGTTCCTTTGTTGTTTTGATCGAAAACCCAATACCATTATCAAATATATTAATAGCTATATAGTTGTTTATCCTTTTTATTTCTATACTAATTTTTTTATCAAAATTACCTATTTTTAGTGCCTTTTCTTGAATGCTTTCTATTGAATTTTTAATTAAATTAAAAATAACTCGACTTATTTGTTCATTATCACAAGATAAATTTAAATTCTCATTCTTAGAAAAAACAAGATTCATATTTATCGTTTGATCAGTTTTTTTTAAAAGTTCAATATTTGTATTTATTAAATCAACTAAATTGTTTATCCTATACATTGGTTTCGGCATTCTTGCAAAATCAGAAAATTCATTAACAAGGTTTTCTATTTGTTTAATTTGAGATAAAATTGTATTTAAATTTTTTTCATATTTTTCTTTATCTGAAGAATCTATATATTTTTCATATTTTGATTTTAAATTATCAATAGTTAACTGTATTGGTGTAAGAGGGTTTTTAATTTCATGAGCCAACTTTCTGGCAACATGTTCCCAAGCCTCATGTCGTTCGGAAATAATCAATTTTTCTTGCTGATCCTTAAGTTGATTAATCATAGAATTAAAATTTCTATTTAATAATTCAATTTCTTTATCTGCAATTATTTCAGGAACTTTTGTATTTAAATTCCCATCTCCTATTTTTTTTGATGCAGAAATTAAATTATTAATAGATATAAAAAATCTAGAAGAAAACCTTATAGCTATTGTTATGGATAGAAATAATAACAGAGTAACTATAATGACATAAATTAAAGCAAAAGAAAATTTAATACCGGTTCTTTGATCTTCAACAGTATAATAAAAATTTATTGCTTCTTGAGATTCTTTTAAGTAATTTGAAATATCTTGATCTAGAAATTTAACAACATATAAAAAGGCATTATTTATTGAAGGTATTTTAATTATTGCTGCTGATTTATTTTCATAAGCATTAATAATTTTTAATGGTTTATCATCATTCAAAACCATATCTATTGCTCTCTGTTCTACTGGCACAAACTCTGATTCAGATGAAGAAAATAAAATATTTTGATCTTTATCTATAATATGTATTTGATCTAAATTTCTTAAATATCTCTGAGTATTTAAAAAATTCTGTAAATAATTAATATTATTTTTAAAAATTTGAACGTTTTTATTTAAATCAAATGAAACTAAAATTATATCCGATTCTATTTTATTTCTTTTTTCATCAATATAATTTTTTGCTAGTTCGTATGAATTATTTACTGCTAATGTAATTTTATTATCAAAATACTTTTCAAGTGCGAATGAAAATAAAAATAATGAAAATATAGAAATAAGAAGTGAAGGAATTAAGGTAAATAATGAAAAAAATACTATATACTTTCTGTTGGCTACAGATCCTCTTACATTAATATTGTTTTTAATTGAGGTCGCAATTTCTCTGAATATTATTATAAAAAAAAATACTAATAATCCTATACTTAAATATAAGAGATAGTTTAAATTGTTTTCACTAACTAAAATGAAACTTTTTCCAATAAATGTTAAAAAAGTTAAAAAAGTTACAGATAGTGTAAAAAAAAATATTAAAATTATAAAAATATGTCTTTTTATAAAACTTAGCATAAATTAAAAATATATATAAATTAAAAAAATTAATACATTAATAATTCTTTTATATTACTTGCAGCTGGAGAAAGTAAAAGGTTTAAATCAAATGTGCCAAAAGCGTACCATATATATAAGGGAAAACCATTGTTTCTTCACTCAATAGATAAGGCAACAAAATCAAATAAATTTAAAAAAATACTATTAGTTATAAACAAAAAACATGAAAAATTTGTTAAAAATAAGAAATTAAAAAATGTTAAAAT
>CAZAGV010000058.1:0-6721 GCA_964484975.1 uncultured Candidatus Pelagibacter sp. | reverse complement strand
TGTGCCCTGGAGTTGAAATTGTTCCTGGAAAAAAAACAAAAAAGAAATTTTTAAACAAGGCTAATAAATTTTATAAATCAATATCAATGAACCCAATTATGGTAAAAAAAGAATTACCAGGATATTTAGCGGATAGACTTCAAGAAGCTTTGTGGAGAGAAGCGTTACATATTGTAAATGAAGGATATGCATCAACTAAAGATTTAGATAGATCAATAGAAGATGGACCAGGTTTAAGATGGTCATTAATGGGAATATTTTTAACTTATCATTTAGCAGGAGGAAAAGCTGGAATGAAGCATATGTTAGAACAATTCGGACCAGCTCTAAAATTACCTTGGACCAAATTAAAAGCACCAAAACTTTCTAAAAAACTATCATCTAGAGTTATTTCTGGGACTAGACAACAAGCAAAAGGGAAATCTGTTGCCATGATATCAAATATAAGAGATGAATATTTAGTTAACCTTCAAAAGTTAAGAAAAAAATACGAAAATAAAATAAGAAAATAATGAAAATATCTTTATCAGCAAGTTGTCTTTGTGGGAGTATAAAAATAAAAACCAAGGGTTATCATAGAAATGTTTCAAACTGCCATTGTATTCAGTGTCGTAAAACGCATGGAATATATGGAGCGTATTCAAATGTAAAAGACAAAAATGTTAAGTTTCTCAATAAAAAAACTCTTAGATGGTTTAAATCTTCAAAGAATGCAAAAAGAGGTTTTTGTAATAAATGTGGAGCCAGTATTTTTTTTAAATTAAAAAATAGCAATAACATTTCAATAGCTGCTGGTATGTTTGACAAACCTACTAAACTTAAAACCATGAGAAATATATTTGTTGGTACTAAGTCAGATTTTTATAAAATTACTGATAAACTTCCAAAATTTAATAAGTACCCAAAAAATTAGACATGACACAAATAAATAAATTAAGTGACATTGTAGATAATGGTTTATGCATCGGTTGCGGTCTTTGTCAAAGCATTATCGGAAAAGATTCTATTGAAATTACAATGTCTCCAAAAGGAAGATTAGAACCTAAAGAATTAAAAAAAATACCTCCTGATACATTTAATAAAATATTAAATATTTGTCCGGGTGTTATTGTGGAAGGACTTCCAAAAGAACAAGTTGATACAAAAGCAAAATATGATTTGGTTTGGGGTTATTATCTATCATTATTTTATGCATGGTCTACTGATAAAAAAATTAGGTTTGAAAGTTCAACAGGTGGATTATTAAATGGTTTATCTCTTTATTTATTAGAGTCAAAAAAAGTAAAATTTATTTTACACACTGTAGCACACCCTGAAAAACCCATGAGAAGTGTATCTAAACTTAGTTATAATAAAGATGAACTATTAAATTCTAATAGTTGTTCAAGATATGGGCCTGCTTCACCTTTAGATAAATTTCATGAAGCTTTAAATTTAAATGAACCTTTTGCATTTGTTGGCAAGCCTTGCGATATTAGCGCTATAAGACAACTATCTAAATCAGACGAAAGAGTTAATAATCTATGTAAATATTTATTAACTTTAGTTTGCGGAGGCTCGACAGAATTTACAAAATCAGAAGATTTTATTGAAAGTTTTAAGGTAAAAGAAGAAGAGTTATCTATATTTAGATACAGAGGATTTGGAAATCCAGGGAAAATGTATATTAAAACAAAAGATGGAAGAGAGCATGATAGGGAATATAATTCTTTTTGGGGCGAAGAATCCACATGGAGAGTTAATTTTAGATGCAAAATTTGTCCAGATGCAATTGGAGAAAGTTCCGACATTGCAGCATTAGATACATGGAGAGGAGGCTCACCTAAAGGGGAAGATGAGGGTTTTAATGCAGCAATCGTTAGAACAAAAAAAGGTTTAAACTTATTAAACGATGCAATTGAATCAGGATATATAAAAAAAGGAGAAGAACTGAAAATTGAAGATATTAATGATTTTCAACCTCATCAAGTTAATAAAAAAAAAGCAGTATACGCAAGACATAAAGGTATGAGGCAAAAAAATATACCAACAGTCAATACTCATGGTTTAAGAATAAAAGAACTATATGATTTGAATTCAAAAGAATTTAATTTAAAAGAAGAAGAAGGTATTAGTAGTAGAATTAAAAAAATATGAATGTTTTGATAAATAATTTAGGCAATGGGATAAAAAATGTAAAAATTAACGATCCAAAAAGTTATAATTCCTTATCTCTTGCAACTTTAAATATTCTTTTAAATGCTTTTAAAAAGCTTGATAAAGACAAATCTACTAAAGTGATAATTTTAGAAGGAGTTGGAAAAGGTTTTAGCGCTGGTCATAACTTAAAAGAAGTAAGAAATTTAAAGAAAAGATCTAAATATCTTAAACTATTTAATCTTTGCTCAAAGTTAATGATACAAATAGTTGAAGGAAGAAAACCAGTAATAGCAAAAATACATGGAGCTGCATATGCTGCTGGCTGTCAGTTAGTTGCAAGTTGTGATTTAGCTTACAGTACAAATGATGCAATGTTTGCCACTCCCGGAGTAAATATAGGACTGTTTTGTAGTACACCAATGGTTGCTGTCAGTAGAAAAGTGAATAGAAAAAGAATGATGAAAATGCTTTTAACCGGAGAACCTATAAAAGCTAAATACGCAAAAGAAATAGGTTTAATTAACGATTATTATTCTAAAACAAAATTAAATAGAGAAGTTTTAAAAGTAGCAAAAACAATTGCTTCTAAATCAAACTTAACTATAAAAATTGGAAAACAAGCTTTCTACAAACAATTAGAAATGCCTTTAAGAAAAGCTTATCAGTATACTAGCAAAATGATGACTCTAAATATGATGGCTATGGATGCAAGAGAAGGGATATCAGCTTTTTTAGAAAAAAGAAAACCTAAATGGAAAAATAAATGAACGATAGAGAAATAAAAAAAATATTAGAAGATTCAAAAACAATTGCGATGGTTGGAATAAGTTCAGAAAAAAAAGGTGAAGATCCTAAAAATTTAAAAAGAAAACCGGCAAATATTGTAATGAAATACATGCAGGATTTTGGATATAAAGTAATACCAGTTAACCCTTTTGCTGAAGGTGAAGTAATAAATGGAGAAAAAGTACTAAGTAGCTTAGATAAAATTTCTGAAACCATAGATATTGTTGATGTGTTTAGACCATCCAAAGAAGCGCCTGGTATAGCAAAAGAAATAGCTGGAAAAAAAAGCAAAGTTTTATGGTTACAGTATGGAATTAAAAATGATAAAGCTGAAAAAATAGCACAAGAAGCAAATATAAAATATATTTCAAATAGATGTATAAAACAAGAATACCAAAGATTATTTTTAAAATCTAATTCTGTGTTTCCGGTATTAAAAAATTAATGAACATTATAAATTTTACACCCGTATCTGCTTTTGTTGGAGGTTCTTTAATTGGATTTGCGGCATTTTTATTTTTTGCTTTTAATGGAAGAATAGCTGGCGTATGCTCTATTGCTTCTGGTGCTATTAATAAAAGTGAAAATAGATTTGATAATATATTGTTTTTATTAGGATTAATTATTGGACCAATCATATATTCATTTTCAGGCAAAGAAATAGAAAGTGTTTTAACAAATTCTATACCTTTATTGATAATTGGAGGTTTGTTAGTTGGAGCAGGAACTAAAATTGGAAATGGCTGTACAAGTGGTCATGGAGTATGTGGTGTAAGTAGATTTTCTTTAAGATCAATCATAGCAACAATTACTTTTATTATAACAGGAGTAATTACAGTTTTAATTTTTGGAATATAATGACAAAATTATCTTCTTTAATATCAGGAATTATTTTTGGTTTAGGCCTTACGATTTCTGGAATGGTTAATCCTGAAAAAGTATTAGGATTTTTAAATATATTTGATGCTTGGGACCCGTCTCTTATACTTGTAATGATTGGCGCTATACTAATTTTTTCTCCACTGCATTTTATATTTAAAAGAAAATCAAGACCTATTTTTGCAAAAAATTTTTTTGTTCCTTCAAATAAAGATATAGATAATAAACTAATTATAGGAGCTATTATGTTTGGCGTAGGATGGGGCTTAGTTGGATTTTGTCCAGGACCGGCAATATCAGCAATATCTTTTCTTAATACAAGTGTTTACTTGTTCGTTTTATTTATGTTTTTTGGTTTTTATTTGGGAAATTTTTTTATTAATAAAAATGAACCAAATAAAGTATAAATTTTATTTTAAAATAATTCTATTATCTCTTTTATTATTAAAACCTTGTTCAGCTGAAATTTTAAAACCCAATACAGATATAAATCCTAAAAAAGTTGTTAAAATACAGCTATCTGCACTAATGAAAAATGACAATCCATACAAAGACCATGGAATAATTCAAACATGGGAATTTGCTCATCCCAACAATCAAAAAATGACAGGACCCATTGAAAGATTTAAAAATATGCTTAAAACAGATTCATATTCTATGCTTTTAAATCACTCAAATCATGAGATTTTAGAAGTATATATGTCTAGTAAAATAGCCACTTTTGAAGTCACAGTACTAGACAGTGAAAAGAAATATTACAAACTTAAATGGCAAGTTGAAAAATATAAAGGACAAGGGAATCTAGAGAACTGTTGGTTAACTACTGCAGTTTCTCAACCTATTTCAGTGGGCTCGTCTATTTAACAAATGATAATATTTTGTTTCGTTAGTTATAAAAATTTAGTAGAAATCCCAGAATGAAATCAAAAGCAAAAGTTGTTGTTATTGGTGGTGGAGTAGTTGGTGCAAGCATGCTCTATCATTTGGCAAAAAAAGGATGCACAGATGCAGTTTTAGTTGAGAGAAAAGAACTAACATCAGGTTCTACCTGGCATGCTGCAGGATTACTTCCACTATTTAATATGAGTTACTCAGTTGGACAACTTCACAAATATGCAGTTAATCTTTATAAAACTTTAGAAGAAGAAACAGGACAGAATGTAGGTTTTAGCGTTGTATCCAATATTAGACTAGCAAGTACTAAAGACAGAATGGAAGAATACCACCAGTATGCTGGCGTTGCACAAACAATTGGAGTTCAGGTAAAATTTTTAACTCCAGAACAAGTAAAAGAAATTTGGCCTTTATGTAACATCGATGGCTTGATTGGTGCTATTCAACATCCAGAAGATGGATATATTCAGCCAGCTGACTTAACACAAGCGCTTGCAATAGGCTCAAGAAATCGAGGAGCAGAAATTTATAGAAACACAACAGTCATGGGAATTAAACAAACAAAGAATGGATGGGTAGTTGAAACTGACAAAGGGTCAATTGAATGTGAACATGTAGTTTCATGTACCGGAAATTTTGCAAGACAAACTGGTAAAATGGTTGGACTAGAAATTCCAGTTATTCCAGTTGAACATCAGTATATTGTAACTGAACCTCATCCAGAAATTGTAAAAAGAAAAAAAGAAGGAAAACCAGAAATGGGTGTACTAAGAGATAGTGATACTCAATGGTATATGAGAGAAGAAGCGGGTGGTTTAATACTGGGTCCTTATGAAAAAGGTGCACCATGTTGTTATGTAGACGGTCCTTCAAAAGATTCTGAGTATGAATTATTTCAGGAAGACTTAGAAAGATTAGCACCTCATATTGAAGGAGCTATTCATCGTGTACCTGCATTTGGAGAAGTTGGTGTTAAAAAAGTTTATAACGGTGCAATTTGTTACACACCAGATGGAAACCCAATTGTAGGACCTGCTTGGGGGCTAAAAAATTTTTGGATAAATGAAGGACATAGTTTTGGTATTACTGCAGCAGGTGGCGCTGGATGGCAACTTGCAGAATGGATTATGGATGGTGAACCAACAATCGATATGCTTGGTGTTGAGCCTAGAAGATATGGAGATTATGCTTCAAAATCTTATTTGATTGAAAAAAATGAAGAAGCTTATCGAAATGTATTTACAATCCATTATCCTGATGAGGAAAGAGAAGCCGCACGACCATTAAGACAAGCGCCATGTTATGATAGATTAAAAAATTTAGGAGCAGTATTTGGTCAAAAGTTTGGATGGGAAAGAGCTAATTTTTTTGCAACAGATGGAATGGAACAAAAAGATGATTGGTCATTTAGAAGATCTAAATGGTTTAAGGCTGTTGAAAAAGAATGCAAAAATGTAAAAGAAAATGTAGGTCTTTTAGACATGACTGCTTTTGCAAAATGTAGAATTAAAGGACCAAAAGCAGAAGAATTTTTAGATTATCTAGTAGCAAATAAACTTCCAAAAAAAATTGGTAGAGTAAATTTATGTCACGCTCTTAACACAAAAGGAGGAGTCCATTCGGAGTTTACAATAATGAAAGAAGCTGAAGATAGTTATTATTTAGTTTCAGCAGGAGCTTTTCAAAGACTTGATCATGACTGGATACAAAAATGGATGCCAAAAGACGGATCAGTGCAATTTGAAAATATTACAAATGCTGTTGGTGTTTTAGTTATTGCAGGACCAAAAGCGAGAGATTTAATGAACAAAGTTTCTAAGGATGATTTTTCTAATGAAAACTTTAAATGGTTAAGTTCAAAAAAAGTAGATATTGGTTATGCACCATGTACCGCTATTAGAGTAAACTTTGTTGGAGAATTAGGATGGGAACTTCATCATCCAATTGAATATCAAAATCACATTTTTGACAAATTAATGGAACAAGGAAAAGATCTTGGTTTAAAACCGTTTGGTATTAGAGC
>CAZAGV010000057.1:661-6869 GCA_964484975.1 uncultured Candidatus Pelagibacter sp. | reverse complement strand
AACCTGGACCATCATCTCTAATTGTTATATTTGTTATTTTTTTGTTGCTACTTAGAAGTATTTCTATCTTTTTTTTACTAAATTTATTTGCATTTCCTATAAAATTTCTTAGACCATATATAATTTCTATAGATTTGTTAGTATTTATTGGATTATTATAGTTGTCCAAATTAATCACAAATTCTTTATTGCTTATTTCTTGGTATGATCTAACAATTTCATATACATAATCATTTAAACAAAGATTAATATTTAAAAAATCATCTTCAATACTTGGATTTAATGATAATTTTTTAAGTATTTCTCTACATCTATTACTTTGACTAATCAATAAATCTAGGTCTTGGCTTATTTTATTATTATCTCCAAGTTCTTTTTTTAATTCTTTTGCTGTTAATAAAATTGTAGAAAGAGGTGTACCGAGGGAATGAGCAGCGGCAGCGGCTTGTCCTCCTAAAGAAAGAAGTTCGCTTTCTTTTGCCATTAATTCTTGAATTTTATCATATGCTTTTTTTCTAATTCTAGTTTCTTCGCCAAATTTAAAACCAAAATATACTAAAAAGATTAAACCTATGCCTACCGAGGTAGGCATGGCATATAAAAAATAATCAGGAGCGTGAAAATACAATTCACCAGGATGGGGTAAATCATAGTAATAAAAAGTTAATATTATTAAAATTATTATTATAATTGTAACAAGTATAATTGAACTCAAAAAATGTAAGTACTGAGAAGAAAATACCGCTGGTATTAATATCAAAAAGACAAATGGATTAGTTACCCCTCCGGTAAAAAAAAATAAAATTCCTAACTGCAATATATCAAAACTTAAATATAATGTTGAAGAAATGTTGCTAAGCTGGTTATCTTTTATTTTAAATTGTAAAAAAAAATTATTTAAAATACCAAAAAATACTATTGAAATACATATAATGTAATGAAAATTATATTTTAAAAAAAAATGAACTATTAAAATAGCACTTATTTGCCCAATGTAAGCAATCCATCTTAAATTTACATATGTAGATTTATTTAATGAATATAAATTAGAAACTTTAACAAACTCCATTATTAGATGTCTAAATTCGATACATTAATAGCGTTTTCAACAATAAAATCTTTTCTTAAAGCGACATCATTGCCCATCAATGTATGAATTAAACCATAATCTTTTTTTAAATCTTTTGAGTACTTAACTTGTAATAAATTTCTGCTCTCCGGATTTAGAGTGGTATTCCATAATTCTTCAGGATTCATTTCACCTAATCCTTTAAATCTTTGTATGCTAATTTTTGATTTTTCTTCTTGCAATTTTTTTTCAAAATCTTTTGATCCTTTTTTGATTTTTTTAAATTCTTTTGAATTATTTAAAATGTAATTTTCTAGTTCTTTTTCATCTTTAATATAAATTCCCTTAGATCCTTTGTTAATTTTAAATAGAGGTGGTTGAGCAAGATAAATGTGTCCATTTTCTATTAGTTTGTTAAAAGGCTTGTTATTAAAAAAAGTCAAAAGCAAAGCTCTAATATGTGACCCATCAACATCTGCATCAGTCATAATAATTATCTTTCCATACCTTAAGTCTTTTAAATCTATATCTTCATTTTTTGGATCTAAACCAAGAGCGTTAATTAAAGTTACTATTTCGTTAGACGAAATCAATTTTGCTAAAGTTTTTGTTCTAATTTCATTTCCATTTCCATTAATATTTTTTTTTGTTCCATTTGTACTTGTATATGTATTTAAAATTTTTCCTCTTAATGGAAGGACTGCTTGATATTCTCTATTTCTTCCTTGTTTTGCTGATCCTCCTGCTGAATCACCTTCTACAATAAACAATTCAGTACCTTCTTGTTTTGAATTTTGGCAATCCGCTAATTTTCCTGGCAATCCAGATAATTCTAGAGCTCCTTTTCTTCTAACATTTTCTCTAGCTTTTCTTGCAACATCTCTGGCTAAAGCAGCTTGTACAACTTTTGCTAAAATAATTTTTGCAACTGAAGGGTTTTGATCAAACCAAACAGACAATTTTTCATTTACTAGAGTTTCAATAATATTTCTTACTTCGGAAGAAACTAATTTATCTTTTGTTTGAGATGAAAATTTTGGATCAGGGATTTTTATCGATAACACACATGTTAAACCTTCTTTTATATCGTCTCCTGAAATAGAAACTTTATTTTTTTTTAGTAAATTTTGTTCTGTTGCATACTTATTTATTACTCTTGTTAATGCACTTCTAAATCCTAATAAATGAGTTCCACCATCTTTTTGGTAAATGTTATTGGTATATGAATAAACATCTTCTGCGTATCCAGCATTCCATTTTAAAGAACATTCTACTTCCAAATTCCCTTTTTTTCCTTCCACAAAAATTGGTTTTTTAAATAAGTCATTGTCATTTTTATTTTTTAATTTTGCTCTATCTCTATCTAAAAATTCTACAAACTCTAAAATTCCGCCCTCATATTTAAAATCTACATATTTAGATTTTTTTAATGTTAAATCATTAATTGATATTTTTATTCCTTTATTTAGGAATGCAAGTTCTCTCATTCTTTTTTGAATTATATTAAAGCTAAATTTTGTTGAAGAAAAAATTTTTTTAGATGGTAAAAATTTAATTTGTGTTCCATTATTTCTAGATTTCCCTACTAATTTTAAAGGTTTAATTGAGTTACCATTTTTAAATTCAATAAAGTATTTATTTCCATCTCTTTCTATTGTTAGTTCTAATTCTTCCGAAAGTGCATTTACTACAGATACACCAACCCCATGTAAACCACCTGAAACTTTATATGAATCATGGTCAAATTTACCCCCAGCATGCAATTGCGTCATTATTACTTCTGCAGCAGACTTTTTTTCTCCTTTATGAATATCGGTAGGAATACCTCTTCCGTCATCTTTTACAGTAACGCTTCCATCTGAATTAATATTTATATTTATATTTTTACAGTAGCCTGCCAATGCTTCGTCAATGGCGTTATCTACAACCTCATAGACCATATGATGTAAACCAGTTCCATCATCAGTATCTCCAATATACATTCCTGGTCTTTTACGAACTGCCTCAAGGCCTTTTAGCACTTTTATTGAGTCTGCCTGATAATTAGAGTTTTTAACCATATTTTATATTTTTCGGAAAAAATTATTATAACATTTTTTTAATGATATTTAAAATCGAACTAACTTGAGTGGTTAAATTTATCTTGATAATTAATAATTATAAGATCATTTTATTTTTTTTTTCCTACTTTTATGATTTTAGTTAAACTGTATGTTTTTTAGATAAAAATTTGGCGGAGAGAGTGGGATTCGAACCCACGGTACCTGTGAGGGTACACACACTTTCCAAGCGTGCGCCTTAAACCGCTCGGCCATCTCTCCTTAAATATTCATTGTCAAATAAGGAAATTCCTTATATTTAGTATATTTTTTAAACCAGAAGGACAAATACCTTTCTGCTAAATAAGCATATAATCTCCTCGTATCATATCCTTCTAATTTATTGAAACCAAATTTCTTTTCACATTTTTCTAACCAAGGAAACAATGTATCAAACCATTTTTTTGCAATATGTGGCTTAGAGATAAACATTATATGCGGATTAAAATAATTTTTATTATTTACATATTCCTTAAATTCATTCCTATCTTCTAAATTTAGTAAATCAGAAGCTATTTCTAAATTTTTATAACCATGATGCATATCAAAATGTAGAGAAATCGTATGTTTACTCTGATCAAAAAAAATTGAAGGATTTTTAATTAAATTTCTCCATCCCCTTTTAATTAATTTCATTTTTTTTACACCTAATAAACTAATAGGTTCACAAATTATTGTTTCAAAATTATTATATTCTTCGTTTAATTCAGTTAGTAAATGCTCTTTAAAATTTTTTTTATTCACATTAGCACCCTTTGAATTAGGTTTAATCCAAAATCTTCTTTTTTGACAAAATCCAATCCATTGATTTTTACATACATTCAATTTATTTTTCCAAATCCAATAATGAAATGTTAATTCTGAATAATTTTTTTCTTTATAGAAAATATTGTCTAGAGTATTTGAAGAAATATATCTATCACTAAAATTTTCTTTCCCAACTGCGCCAAGATAGTATGGAGTTTCTTCTAAAAAAGATATTTTTTTATTTGTTATACAGTACATATCTATATTGCTCATAAATAATTTAGTTTTCTTTTAAAATTTTTTATTTGTCTATTAATAAATCTCTTTATAAAATTAAATCTTTTATCTCTTTTTGCTAAAATTGGAAATTTATCTAAATGGTTCCATAATCTTTCGTTTTGATATTCGGCCCATTCACACTCTGAAGCTGAAAGTGAAAAAATATTATTTTTTTTACAGATTATTGAAAATATACTTTGATCATGCCTATGTTCCTTAAAATTTTTATGATTATCAATTTTAGATTTATTATCACTAATAATATCATCTACTCCAGATAAACTAAGCCATTCGGATAATATTTTATCTCCAAAATCATTTTTTTTTATAAAAAAACATCCAGACCATATCTGTTGAGAATTTACGATTTTCAAATCTTTTACAACGCCCATATAATTTAATGTTTCAGCTTTTGTATATTCATACTCAAAATATTCCTGAAATTTATAATTTTCATATTCCTTATACCAGTCAGGTATCCTGTATTGAAATACCAATGCATTTTCTCTTTTACAAAGTTCAACATAATCTTTTAATCTATTAATACCTTTATAATTAAAATGACAACCAATATCAGAATATTGTAATATTGCTTCATTGGGTAATTCATCAAAATATTTTTTAATTATATAAGGTTTCCAGCAAGCATAGCCATATAAACGCATTTTTTTTATTGGATAGTCAAAACTTTTTATTCTTAATTTTATTTTTTCAGGTAGATCTTTAGATCCATAAACTTTTATATTTTCGTAAAAATTAATCAACTTTGCTTGATTTTTAAACCTATTTACACTTAAATCTAAGTCTGGACTAGCAAATGAACAAAGATAAATTTTAGACATATATTAGTAAAATAATAATATATATAAATAAATAATCACTTTAAATTTTTAAATGTAGTGTATGAAAAATAAGATTATAAAAAAGATTTCGGGTTTATTTGGTTACAAATTGGTAGAAAAAGATTATATAAAAAATATAAGGACTTTATCAACAAATTCTTCTCTCAATATTAAAAATTTTTTAGAAAATCTTTGCAGGAAAAAGCAATTAAATAGTTTAATACAAATTGGAGCAAACGATGGAAAAAGATTTGATGAATTAAATTATTTTATTAAAAAATATAAAATCAAAAGTGTTTTGGTAGAACCAATAGCTATATACTTTAACGAATTAAAGAACACCTATTCAAATCTTGAATATGTTAAAATTGAAAATTCAGCAATAAGCGTTGATAACGAGATTGCTTATCTTTTTGCAGTAAATGATGAGTATATAAAAAAATATGATGAACATGTTAAAGGATTAAGTTCATTTAATATTAAACACTTAATAAAACATGGTGTAAAAAAAAAACATATAGATAAAAGAAAAGTTACATCTCAAACAATATTAAGCTTGATTGACAAATATAATATAAAAGAATTAGACTTATTGTACGTGGACACAGAAGGTTATGATGGATAAATAGTTTATGAATTTGTAGTTAAAACGAGGTTAAGACCAATAATAATTTTTGAATATATTCATATTGAAAATAAATTTTTTAGTAAATTGATTAATTTACTCAACGAAGAAAAATTTAAATTTTTTTCGATAAATGAAAACTTAATTTGTTATCCACCTAATAAAGATTTTTTATTAGAATATTAAATTATCCATTCATTAAATTTTTCCAAATTATCGGTTATATAATCTGGAAATCTATCATCAATTTCTATCTTTTTAAAATGTTCATTCTTGCCAATTAAATTTTTTCCCTTTTCTATTGAATCCTCAATTTGTTTTACTGAGAGGTATTTGTCATCAATTTTACTTTTTGTGAAATAAGGGTCATTTGTTTCAGCCATATTTTTGTATTTATAAAGTAATTCAGAGGGTTGTTTAAGGTTACAAAAATGCCAACCTCCATTTTCTATAATATTATTTAATTGAAGTTTATCTATTCTCCAAAACGGCCTTTTTTTGAATTTTAGCTCTCTAAGCCACTGCGGTGATTTTAAATACTTTTTAT
>CAZAGV010000057.1:0-651 GCA_964484975.1 uncultured Candidatus Pelagibacter sp. | reverse complement strand
GTAATTCTTGATCCATACCAATGTGTTAGGGTTACATTATGCATATTCAATTTATAATAAAAACTTAATTGTTTAAAAACTGCATATTTTTTATTACTCATGATATTTTTAATTTTATTATTTTCTAAATCAGGTATTTCATCAGCATCAGAAATTATTATTAAATCATCAGGATTAGCTTCTTTTAATCCCAAACTTATACAATTTCTTTGAAAATTTTCTCTAGACCATGGGTTGTCTCCCTCGGGCATATTTTTTACTGGAACATATATAATTTTATCTTTGAAATCTTTGAACTTATTAATATCAAATTTCAAATCTTTTGAATTGTTTTGCCAAGTCTTATTAGATTCAACAATTACAAATTTATCAACATACTTGTCTAATATATTAAATCTAAGATCCAGAATTAAATCTTCATCCCAATACATGAAACAATCATATATTTTCATTATTTATCCTTATTTATTTTTAATACTCCAATAAATGCCTCTTGTGGTATTTCAACTCTACCAAATTGTTTAGATCTTACTTTTCCTTTTTTTTGTTTATCTAATAATTTTCTTTTTCTATCTCTAGCGCCACCACCATGTATTTTTGTTAAAACATCTTTTTTAAAACCCTTAATTGTTTCTCTAGCAATTATTTTGC
>CAZAGV010000056.1:4861-6965 GCA_964484975.1 uncultured Candidatus Pelagibacter sp. | reverse complement strand
ATTCTTTGTTGAGTTAACCAAGCATCATAACACCATGGATATCTAAAAGGTTTGTAAACAGGAACACCAACCATTAATCCTTTTTTATTCTTCATATCATTAGTTAAAGTGCTAGTTTTATTTTCAATTATTTGAGCCATAATTATCTAAAAAATTTTAGATGATTCTAAGATTCTATATTATTTTGATTTTTAACCATTGATTTGAATCAAATCAATTTTTTAATTTGTTGTTTCTTTTAAGTACTCTAATAGATCTAATATTTGATTTTCTTTTTTCAATCCGCCAAATGACATTTTTGTACCAGGTACATATTTTTTAGGGTTTGCAATATATGCTTTTAAAGATTCTTCATTCCAAATTATATTTGAGTTTTTTAGTGCATCTGAATATTTAAAACCATCTATAACTGCTGCTTTTCTTCCAAAAATTTTTACCAAATGAGGGCCAACTTTATTTTTTTCTTTATCAACAGAATGACAAGCTTTACACTTATTAAAAACTTTTTTTCCTGCCCCAGCATCTGCTAATGAAAATTTTGAACTAAGACAAATTGAAATAATAATAAACAAATAAATTAATTTGTTTATTTTCATTTTAATGTTAGAATTTCCCTATTAGTACTGTTTTGGTATGCTAAATTAGTTTTTTCAGCATTAAGCAAAATAAATTTTTCATTAAAGATTTTTCTTTCTTTTTCAAGCTGTAATTTGATTGAATAATACAAAATTGAAAAACTCAAAACTGTAAAAATATATGCTGGCCAAACATAAATCCCATAACCATTTAAATTTAATATTTCCATAATTGATTTTATAATAAATTATTTATTTATAAGAATTGATATAGATCAAATATCATTAAATATTGATCTGAATCAAGTACTTTAATCAATTAAACATTATTTGTTTAATATGGATTTTAATTTTTTATTTCCAAATAATAAAAGTATTTTTATTGTAGTTGTTTCTATTATTCTTTTATTATTACCAATTAAACATGTTTCTTCTTCTGAAATAGGCGAAGAAATTTTTCAAAGTAATTGCGCAGGGTGTCACACTATTGGAAAAGGAAATTCAGTTGGACCTGATTTATCTGGAGTAACTATAAGAAGAGAAGAAAACTGGCTTATAAGACAAATTAAAGATCCAGATGGATTAGTTGAAGAAAAAGATCCTATCGCTTTGCAGCTCTTGAAAGAATTTAACATGCCAATGGTAGCGCTAGGTTTAAGCGATGAAGAAATAAAGGAAATAATTTTATATTTAAAAAATCTTGACAAAAATATTAATCAAGAAGCAGCTTCGACAAACGAACTTCCCTCTCGATATATATTTACGTTGATTATAAGTATTTTATTAATAACTTTTATAACGTTGTTAGCTCTTAAAGTTGGAAAAAAGAATGTGGACTCTAAATGATTTTAATAAATTTAATAAAAAGGAAATATCATGAAAAACGGTAGTAACGGCAGTAAATGGTTTAATATCAGCAAAGATTCTCGAACTTGGGAGGAATTTTATAGAAAAAGATGGAATTATGATTACAGCGTACGAACAAGTCATGGAGTTAACTGTAGCATGGCATGTAGTTGGGAGGTTTTTGTAAAAGATGGACTTATCTGCTGGGAACTTCAAAAAACTGATTATCCACAAATCGATCCTGATATTCCAAATGTTGAACCAAGAGGCTGTCAAAGAGGCGCTACTGCTTCATGGTATCCTTACAGTCCTTTAAGACCAAAGTATCCTTATGTTCGTAAAATATTATGGGATTTTTATACCGAAGAGAAAAAGAACGGCAAAGACCCAGTAGAAGCTTATGCAAGTATTGTTGAAGATGAAGAAAGATCAAAAAAATACAAATCAGCAAGGGGTAAATCAGGATGGAAAAGAGTAAGTTGGGACGAATCTACTGAATTAGTGGCCGCTGCACAAATTTATACTATTAAAAAATATGGTGCAGATCATATGGCTAATTTTTCGCCTATTCCTGCAATGAGCTTGTTAAGTTTTATTTCAGGCCATAGATATAATAATTTATTAGGTGGAATTTATTGTAGTTATTATGAGTGGTATCACGACCTTCCACATAATTCTCCAAG
>CAZAGV010000056.1:0-4761 GCA_964484975.1 uncultured Candidatus Pelagibacter sp. | reverse complement strand
AAAGAATTTTACGTTGATAAAGAAACACCATACTTCACCGATTATGTAAAACAATACACCAATTTACCTTTCCTTGTTGTTTTAGAAGAAGACGGAGACAAATACCAGATGGGAAGATTTGTTAGAGCATCCGATATTGAAGAATATAGCAAAGAAGAGAATGCTGATTGGAAACTTATTATGACCGATAAAGAAGGAGAACTACATATACCTACTGGCTCTATTGGTTTTAGATGGGAGAAAGAACCTACCGGAAATTGGAATCTCCAATTAAAAAACGCAGTTACTAAAAAAGAATTTGATCCACTTTTAACTTTACTAAAAAATGATGAAAAAAAAGCAATGGTCTCATTCAGCGACTTTACTGAAACTTTTAATATAAATATAGGCAAGACAAATGGCAAAGGCAATAAAGCAAAAGAAGTTTTACGTGAAGTTCCAGCAAAAAAAATTAAAACAAAAGATGGAAAAGAACTGCTTGTAACAACTGCTTTTGATCTTACTATGGCACAAGCAGGCGTATCAAGAGGATTAAAAGGAGATTATCCTAAAGATTATAATGACCCAAAACCTTACACTCCAGCGTGGCAAGAATCTCAAACAGGTGTAAGTAAAGATCTTGCTATTCAGGTAGGAAGAGAATTTGCAGAAAATGCTGCAAAGACAAAAGGGAAATCCATGTTTATAACTGGACCAGGTGTACAACATTTTTATCATGGAGCTTCTTTGTACTACCGAAATATGGCTGTAATGACAGCTCTGTGTGGTTGCAACGGAGTTAATGGTGGTAATTTTAATCATTATGTTGGAACACAACATACGCGTTTGAATGCTGCATTTGTTAATATGAGTGGAGCTCTTGATTGGCAGAGACCCCCTCGACTAATGAATAGTACTTCTTTGTGGTATTTTCAAACTGGTCAATGGAGATACGACGGTATGTCACTTGATACGCAATGGGCTACAGGAGCTAAAAAACTTCCAAAATTCAATACTCCTGCAGATATGAATTCTCTTGCAGTTAGACTGGGATGGTTACCTTCATTTCCACAAGTTGATAAAAAAAATCCGATAAAACTTTATAAAGAAGCAATTGATGCAGGATGCAAAAACGATGATGAAGTAAAAGAGTGGGTTGTAAAACAATTTAAGGAAAACAAATTGAATTTTGCAATTAACGATATAGACGCGCCAGAAAATCGCCTGAAAATGCTTACTGTATATCGTGGCAATCTTATTGGATGTAGTATGCGAGGTTCTGAATTATCACTCAAGCATTTTCTTGGAACACATAATAATGTTATGTGGGACAAAGAACCCGCAAAAGACTTAGTTAAAGAAATAAAATGGCACGAAGAATCTCCAATTGGAAAATTAGATTTTTTAGTAAATTTAAATATAAGAATGGACTCTACCGCATTATATTCAGATGTAGTTCTACCAGCTGCCTTTTGGTATGAAAAATACGATGTTACTTTTGGAGATATGCATGCATATGTTCATCCTTTAACTCCAGCAACACAACCACCTTGGGAAGCTAAACACGATTGGGAAGCTTTTAAGATTATTGCGAAAAAATTTTCTGAACTAGCAAAAAAACATTTTCCTAAACCTGTAAAAGAGATTGTGTTCAACTCTACGTGGATGGATACCCCCGGTCAACTTGCTCAACCACTAGGAGAAATTAAAGATTGGAAAAATGGCGATGTAGAACCTGTTTCAGGAAAAACTTTTCCTAGTGTAAATATTGTTGAAAGAGATTATACAAAAATTTATGATAAATTAGTTTCTCTTGGTCCACTTGTTAGTAAACCCAAAGGTTATGGTTCTAAAGGTCAATATACAGATTTAACACCTATTGTTGAGGAAGAACTTAAACATAACGAAGCCTTAGATGTAAAAAATGATCGTGTATACTTTGAAAAACCGGAACAATTTTGTGAACTCTTGCTTCAAATTTCTCCAGAATTAAACGGAAGATTGTCGTGGCTATTTTTCAAAGAGATGGAAAAAAAAGTAGGACTTCCACTTGCAGATATGGTTGAAGTAGTTAAAAGCAGAAAAGTCCATTATAAAGATATCATTTCACAACCCAGAAGAATTCACACAACACCACAGTGGAGTAGTTTGTTGCACGATAATAATGGAAAACAAAGAACTTTTGGTCCTTTTACAATGAATGTAGAAAGGTTAAAGCCTTGGCACACACTTTCAGGAAGACAGGAAATTTATTATGACCATCGAGGAATAAGAGAATTAGGAGAAGGGTTGCCTACCAACAAGCCTCCAATAGATATGGTAGCTGTTGGGGATATCAATTTAGATAAAGCTGGTCCAAAATCAAAAGTTTTTCGATTTATTACACCTCATGGTAAATGGCAGATACACAGTTCTTTTAGAGACCATTGGCCAATGTTGCATATGTCTCGAGGAGGTCCAACAGTCTGGTTAAATCCAGATGATGCAAAAGGTATTGATGTAAAAGATAACGATTGGGTGGAAATGTTCTGCGAAAATGGAATCGAAGTAGTAAGAGCAGTGGTAAGTCACCAAGTGCCAAGAAATATGGCCATCTGTTATCATCAAGTTGAGAGACATGTAAATGTTCCACTTTCACCTCTTGCAAAGAAGAATAAATTTTCAGGACTACGAGGTGGAAACAATAATGCTAGCACTCGAATTCTGATGAATCCAGCTACCATGATTGGAGGATATGCTCAATTTTCTTATTACACTAATTATTGGGGACCAAGCCCATCCGAACGTGATCATGGAGTTATTATTCGTAAGATGCCACTCGGAAAAGAAAAGAAACCAATTTATCAGGAAAAAGATTTAGATAAGGTTCCAACAGGAGAAACAATATGAAAATAAAAGCACAGCTAAGCATGTCATTTAATCTTGAAAAATGTATTGGATGCAACACCTGTACAGTTACTTGTAAAAACGTTTGGACGAACAGAAAAGGAACCGAGTACATGTGGTGGAATAATGTCGAAACTAAACCTGGGATTGGTTATCCAAAAAAATGGGAAAAACAAGATTTGTGGAAAGGAGGATGGAAAAAAGACGGAGATAAATTAAAACTTCGATATGGAAGTAAAGCCAAAATGCTTTCTAATCTTTTTTATAATCCACATACACCTGAAATGAAAGATTACTATGGTAAAAACGATGTGTATTCTTTTAATTATGAAGATTTACATTCATCTAAAAGTAGCAAACAACAACCAGTAGCAAGACCAAAATCTATGGTAACTGGAAAAGAAGATATTTCAATTGATTGGGGTGTAAACTGGGAAGATAACGCTGGAGGCACTCATATTACTGGAAAACAAGATGTAAATTTTAAAGACATGAACGAAGAAGAAGTTGATGCAACACTCAAATTTAGAGATGTATTTTATTTTTATCTACCTAGAATTTGTAATCATTGCGTAAACCCTGCTTGTGTATCAGCTTGTCCATCGGGAGCTGCATATAAAAGAGAGGAAGATGGTATTGTTCTTATCGACCAAGATAGATGTCGTAATTGGCGTTATTGCATTTCTTCATGTCCTTATAAAAAAATTTATTACAATTGGACTAGTGGAAAGATGGAAAAATGTATTCTTTGTTATCCAAGAGTTGAATCTGGCTTACCACCAGTTTGTTTTCATTCATGTGTGGGAAAAATCCGTTCATTTGGAGTAATTTTTTATGACATGGATCGAATACAGGAGGCAGCTTTAGCTAATGATGAAAATCTTGTTGAAGAACAAAGAAAAGTAATTTTAGATCCTTTTGATTCAAAGGTAGTTGAAGCAGCTAAGAAAGAAGGCGTTAGTGATGATTGGATTGATGCGGCTCAACGTTCACCTGTTTATAATTTAGCTAAAAAATGGGAATTAGCTTTACCTCTTCATCCTGAATTTAGAACGATGCCTAGCTTGTTTTATATTCCACCTTTAGCTCCTATTATTACTAGTGCTGGAAAAAATTCACCTTCAACAGAAGATATTTTTGATATGGAAAAACCTTCCAAAGGACCTCTTCTTAGTCTTGACGAACTGGACAAGTTCCGTGTTCCATTAAAATATCTTGCAAATATGTTTGGAGCTGGGAACGAAGAAGTAGTTAAGAAGTCACTTTTACGTCAACTTGCAATTAGACATTATCAAAGAAGTATAAGAGTAGACAAAAAACCCAATCTTAAAGTACTTGACCAAGTAGGTTTGAGTGAAAAAGATGCGCAAGAAATAGTTAGAGCACTATCACATGCATTTTTAAATGAACGTTTTGTTGTTCCTACAAAAAAAAGTGAAAATGCAAATATTGATCCTTATACAGAGCGAGGTTTTGCAGGCTTTGATCAAATGACCCCATGGTCACCAATGAAAAGGTAAAAAATATGGATAACGTTAAAAAAAATCAAATAATAAAAGAAGTTTATAAACTAATATCAGATTTGTGGTGTAGTCCTTCTGATACAAATATACAAAACAATAAAAAAAATAGTGAAAATTTAATAAAAAAACTTGAAGCAGTAAATAAAGAAGCAGCAATACTTTTGCAAAAGTTTATCGAAGAAAAAACAATTTCTGAAGAAAGTTATATAGATTTATTTGAATTAGATCCTAAATGCCCCTTATATCTTGGAACTCATTCTTATGATGAACCCAAAACATGTGCTGGTGCTGGAGTTTCTGACAGAAATAAATACATGATAGAACTTAGAGCAATATATAAACATTTTGAAAAAATAGCAGATGAAAAAGAATT
>CAZAGV010000055.1:0-7000 GCA_964484975.1 uncultured Candidatus Pelagibacter sp. | reverse complement strand
GATTATATGAGAGGTAACCTTTTATTAAATGAGGTAAAGGCTGAAGATGTAGCAAAGGCTTTTCTTCATTTGGCTACTTCAAAAAAAACGACAGGGGCTGTTCTCACTGTGGATGGTGGTAATATAGCAGCCTCATTAAGATAATTTATTTAAATAGTTTTTTTAATCCCTCGGGCGAAGCTTTGCAAACACCTTTTTCAGTTATAAGTCCAGTTACATATTTTGCTGGGGTAACATCAAAAGCTAAATTCATTGATTTACTTTTTTTAGGATATATTTGTATTTTTTTAACTTTTCCGTTTTCGTCCAAACCTTCTATGTGTGATAGTTCTTCTGAATTTCTTTCTTCTATTGGTATGTCTTTATAATTTTTGATATCCCAATCAATTGTTGAGCTTGGTAAAGCAACATAAAAAGGAACATTGTTATCTTTCGCTGCTAATGCTTTTAAATATGTTCCTATTTTATTTGCAACATCTCCTGTAGATAAAGTTCTATCTGTACCAACAATACACATGTCAACTTCACCTCTTTGCATTAAAATTCCACCAGTATTATCTGCAATTATAGTATTTGGTATTTCTTCTTCATTTAATTCATATGAAGTCAAATTAGCTCCTTGATTTCTTGGTCTAGTTTCATCTACCCAAACATGAACCGGAATATCTTTTTTGTGTGCATGGTAAATTGGTGAAGTAGCTGTTCCCCAATTAATTGTTGCAAGCCAGCCTGCATTGCAATGAGTTAATATGTTTACTGTATCTTTCTTTTTATTATAAATTTCTTCAATAATTTTTAATCCATTTAATCCAATATTTTCACAAAACTTTACATCTTCCTCACATATTTTTTTTGATTCATTTAAAGCTATATTTAAATTTTCATTACTATTAACTCCTGATAACTTTTTCATCATTCTATCAACTGCCCATTTTAAATTTATAGCTGTTGGTCTAGAATTAATTAGATCATTAGCTGATTTTTTTAAAAACGATTGATCATTGTTTTCTAAGATTGCTAAAACTAGGCCATATGCGGCTGTAGCGCCAATTAAAGGAGCTCCTCTAACTTCCATAATTTTAATTGCATTTATAGAGTCTTTTACTGTTTTGAGATCTTTAATTATAAATTGGTGAGGAAGTTTGGTTTGATCAATAATTTTTACTGTATTATTTTCAAACCAAATTGTACGGTATTCTTTTCCTTCAATTTTCATTTATTTAAAACTCTACCAGCTATAGTTTTGAGTTTATCTTTAGTTTTTTGAGTTCTTTTTTCTGGAGCTGTAATTATTGCAACATCCAAACAATTGGTTGTTGGGTCTTTTGGATCTATATGATTTTCAAAATTTTCAATTAAATTTTTAATCATACTTTTTGCTTTTTCAGCATTACCTAAAAGAACTTTAATTACTTGTTGAACATCAACATTTTTGTTATCTGGGTGCCAACAATCATAATCAGTTACCATTGAAACTGATGCATATCTAATTTCAGCTTCTCTTGCTAGCTTGGCTTCTGGCATATTGGTCATACCAATTACATCTGCTTTCCATGATCTATATAAATTAGACTCTGCTAGAGTTGAAAATTGTGGTCCTTCCATAACAACATATGTTCCTCCTCTTTGATATTCTATCTTTTCTTTTTTAATTGCCTCTTCACATGCATTCATTAATCCATTGGATGTTGGGTGTGCCATTGATACATGAGCTACTATTTCATCGTCAAAAAAAGTTTTATTTCTTGCAAAAGTTCTGTCAATAAATTGATCAACAATTACAAACTTTCCTGGAGGTAAATCTTCTTTTAAAGAACCAACTGCTGAAACTGATACAATATCTGTTGCTCCTAGTTGCTTTAAGGCATCAATATTAGCTCTAAAATTTATATTTGATGGATTTATAAAATGACCTCTTCCATGTCTTGGTAGAAAAAAAATTTCTTTATTTTTATAATTAGTTTTTAAAATTTTATCAGATGGTTTTCCCCATGGTGTTTTTAGGTCTAATAACTCTCTTTCTTTAAACTCTTCAACATCATATAGACCACTACCACCAATTATTGCTAATTTATTGTTTGCCATATCAAAAAAATAATTTATTTATTTATATATCGTAATTTATTATGGATTTAAAAGATTATATTAGATCAATCAAAGATTATCCTAAGAAAGGAATTCTTTTTAGAGATATAACAACATTAATTAAAAACGAAAAAGCTTTTAAAGAATGTATAAATCAAATAGTTGAAAAATCTAAAAAGTTTAAAGTAGATAAGATAGCGGCTATTGAATCAAGAGGTTTTGTTTTTGCATCAGCAGTATCATATGTGATTAATAAACCTTTCATACTTTTACGAAAAAAAAATAAACTTCCAGCGGAAACTCATTCAGTAGATTTTCAATTAGAGTACGGAATGGCTACCATAGAAGTTCATAAAGATTCAATTGAAGAAAATGATTCTGTTTTAATAAATGTTTATTTAATAGCTACTTGAGGAACTGCTGTAGCTGCAGCAAAGCTAGTTGAAATTTCTAACGGTTCAGTTTCGGGTTTTATTTTTGTTATTAACCTTTTTGATTTAGGTGGTTGCAATAAGCTAATTATGTCAGGACATAAAGTAGAAAATTTAATTGAATTTCCTGGACACTAATTATTAATTCTATAGGATGATTTTTTTCCCATCATTGAGTTTAATAAACCTAAAAAACGATATAGATAATTTGTTCTTTTCTTTTTATTTAAAATTAAAGTAAATAAAATTAGCTTAAAAAAAGATCTTATTAGTTTTCCAAAAGAAACTTTTAAAGCATCTAGATATCCTTCGTTTTTTCTATGATAGTAAAAATACGACCACATATAATGCCAATTTCTTAATTTAATTAAATCTAATTCATTAGTTAAATCTGTTGAGCTTTTAAAACCAAAATGATTAACAATTAACTTTGAAGAAGAATAAACTTTTTCATCATTTTTTTTTAAATATTTACATAAATCAAATTCTTCAAAAAAAAGAAAAAAATTTTCATCAAATATTGATTTATTTTTAAATTTTTTTAAGTTTATCAACATAGAACAACCAACTACCCAATCTACTTTTGAAAGATTTAAATCATGTATTTGATTTGCATCTTTTAATTTTAATTCGCTATCAAAAAAACCAGCAGGTGCATAAATTTCATTATCTAAATACTGTGATCCAATAATTGTAAAATCTAATTTGTTATTTAGATAAATATTTAAATTTTCAAAGTAATTTTTTTCACAAATTATGTCTGGATTTAATATTAAAGCATATTTTGTATCAACTTTTTGTAGACCATAATTATTTCCTCTGCCATAGCCAATATTTGAACCAGAGCAAAATATTGACACATTTTTATATTTATTTGAGATGTGATCTTCGTTTATAAATTTAGATGAATTTTCAATGATAATAATTTTTACACTTGGATCTATTGAGGATAAACATTTTTCTAATATGCTTATGTTTGTTTTATATGTAACAATGACAATGGTTAAATCAGAAAAATTATTACTCATAAAAAATGATAGATAGTTAAATATATACTTTTTTTTTTATTAATGTAAAAATTTTATATGAACAAAATAGTAGTTACTGGTGGTCTTGGTTTTATAGGTAGTAATTTAATTGATTTATTAATCAAAAATGGTTTTTTTGTAATAAATATTGATAAAGTTAGTTACGCATCAAATTTATACAATACTTTAGATTTCAAAAATAATAAAAATTATAAGTATTTGAAGTTAAATATTAATAACAAAAATAAGCTAACAAAAATTTTTAAAAAGCATAAGCCAGTTGGAATATTTAATTTGGCTGCAGAAACTCATGTTGATCGTTCAATTGACTCACCAACACAATTCATTAATAGCAATATACTGGGAACTTTTAATCTCTTAGAAGCTTTTAAAAAATATTCAGAAAAAAATAAAAAAATTAAATTAATTCATATTTCTACAGATGAAGTTTATGGAGATATAGTTAAAGGAAGAACTAAAGAAAACTATCCTTACAGTCCAAGTTCTCCATATGCGGCTAGTAAAGCATCATCAGACCATATTGTTTTTTCGTATATTAAAACATATGGAATAAAAGCAATTATTACTAATTGTTCAAATAACTATGGGCCCAGACAACACCCAGAGAAACTAATTCCAAAAATGATTTACAATATAATAAATAATAAACCACTACCTATTTATGGGAATGGAAAAAATTCCAGAGAGTGGATCTTCGTTAAAGATCATTGTGAAGCATTAATTAAAATTTTTAAATCAGGAAAAATTGGAGAAACTTACAATATAGGATCGAACAAAAATTTAAATAATATAGAAATATGTAAAAATTTATTAAAAATTGCAAAAAAAAATATAAAAATTGGAAAAAAAGTAAAAATAAAGTTTATAAAAGATAGACCGGGTCATGATAAAAGATATGCACTTGATAGTTCAAAATTAATAAAAAAATTAAAATGGAAACCAAAAACAAATTTTTTAGATGGAATTAACAAGACATTTATGTGGTATCTCGGTAATAAAAAATATTACAGATCACTTAATAAAAAAGATATTGTTAAAAGACTAGGAAAAATTTAATGATTAAAAAAGGAATCATTTTAGCTGGTGGACATGGAACAAGAATGAGTCCACTTACAAAAGCTGTAAACAAACAACTACTGCCTATATATGACAAACCTTTGATTTATTATCCATTATCAATTTTAATGCTTTCAAAAATCAGAGATATTTTAATAATTGTAAATAAAGGTCAACTGAACCAATACAAAAAATTATTACAAAATGGAAAAAATTTAGGTTTAAAAATTAATTTTATCGAACAAAATTATCCTAAAGGATTACCAGATGCATTTATTTTGGGCGAAAAATTTATTGGAAAAGAAAATGTGGCCCTTATTTTAGGAGACAATTTCTTTTATGGTCAAAGTTTATCTGAAAAACTATTAGAGGGTAAAAAATTAAAAAATGGTGCAAAAGTACTTCTTCATAAGGTAAGCAAACCTGAGCTTTATGGCGTAGCAAAGATTAATAATAAAAATAAAATCATAGGAATTAAGGAAAAACCAAAAAAATACTATTCAGACTATGCAATAACTGGGCTTTATTACTTTGATAACAAAGTTATTAAATATGCTAAAAATTTAAAACCTTCCAAAAGAAATGAGATTGAAATAACCGACTTACTTAAAAAATACTTATCAGACAAAAAGCTTTCAGCAGAAATTATAGGTAGAGGTGGTGCATGGCTTGATACTGGATCAATAGAAGATTTTTATAAAACTAGTAATTTTGTTTCATCTGTAGAAAATAGACAAGGTTTTAAGATTGCTTGCATCGAGGAAATTGCTTTCAATAATAAATGGATAAATAAAAAAGATATTTTAAATTCCATAAAGTTTTATGGTAATTGTGATTATTCAAAATATTTAAAAAACCTTATTTCTAAATGATTGTAAAAACAAAATTTAAAGATTTATTTATTTTTAAAAATAAATCATTTAAAGATAAAAGAGGTCATTTCAAAGAAGTCCTTAAAGAAAGACAGTTAAAAAAAAAATTCCCTTTCACTGTAATGTCGTTTTCAAGAAAAAATGTAATTAGAGGATTGCATATTCAAACAAAAAATTCACAAGGTAAATTCATTTCTGTTTTAAAAGGAAAGATTTATGATGTTGCATTAGACCTTAGAAAAAATTCAAAAACTCTTGGTAAAGTTTTTACATCTATTTTAAGTGAAAAAAATTCCCAATCTGTTTATATCCCACCAGGATTTGCCCATGGTTTTTGTGGCTTAGACAAAGAAAATTATATTATTTATAGTTGTACGCAATATAGAAATGCATTAAGCGAAAGAGCAATAAAATATAATGATAAAAAACTAAAGATTAAGTGGCCAACAAAAAAACCTATAGTGTCCAAGAAAGATAAAAATGCTATGACATTTTTCGAATTTAAAAAGAAATATTTATTATAATGAAAAAAAAAATTCTTGTTACTGGTGGTGATGGAAGATTTGCAAAAGTATTAAAAAAAAATAACAAAAAATTAGATTTATTTTTTGCCTCAAAAAAAAAATGTGATATTCTAAATTTAAATTCAATTACTAAAATTGTAAAAAAAGTTAAGCCAAAAATTTTAATTCACTGTGCTGGGTTATCTAGACCTATGAAAATTCATGAAAAAAACATCTCTAAAAGTATTGATTTAAATATTATTGGTACAGCAAATATTACCAAAGTGTGTAAGAAATATAACATTAAATTAATATATTTTTCTACTGGTTATGTTTATGAGGGAATAAAAGGGAATTATTCTGAAAGCGATCCTGTAAAACCTTTTAATAATTACGCAATATCCAAGCTTGGAGGAGAATGTGCTGTAGCAATGTATAAAAATTCATTAATTTTAAGAATTACTATGACTGAAAAACCTTTTTTACATAAAAAAGCTTATTCAAATTTAAAAAGTAATTTTATGTTTCATGAAGACTTGGTTAAAATTTTACCTAAAATAATAAATAAAAAAGGAATTTTAAATGTTGGTGGAAAGTCGCAATCAGTTTATTCATTTGCAAAAAAAAATAATACAAATGTAAAAAAAACTATAGCTAAAAAAAGTCCAACTTTACCTTTAAATCAGACAATGAACTTAACAAAGTTGAAAAAAATTTAATTATTAATGATAATTTATCTTCTAGAAAGGTTAAGAAAATTTTTCAAATCACTCGGAAAAAAAGAATTTAAAATTAATGATTTTATTACTCATAAAAAGTTTAAGAAAAGAGAAAAGGACTTTTATCTAAATCATGAAAGTTTTAAACCTAATAATGAAGTAAGTGAAAAGATAAAAATAGTTGCTGCAATTTCATTTTTTTTTGACAAAAATAAATTTCTTAACTTAAAAAAGGTTTGTAATGGACTATTTGAAATTTCAAATGATATAAAAATTTATATTTTT